>JAMFRY010000150.1 GCA_026225015.1 Alphaproteobacteria bacterium | reverse complement strand
ATGAAACGGCCCCGGCGTGCAGGTGGTCGCCGCCGTGCCGGTGGCGGGGCCGGTCCCGCCCCCCACCATGGTGGTTACGCCGGAGGCAAGCGCCTCCTCGATCTGTTGCGGACAGATGAAATGAATATGCGAATCGATCCCCCCGGCAGTGAGGATTTTCCCCTCGCCGGCGATGATCTCAGTCCCCGGCCCGATGATGATATCCACACCCGGCTGGATATCGGGATTCCCCGCTTTGCCGATTTTTGCAATCCGGCCCGCCACCAGCGCGACATCTGCCTTCACAATCCCCCAGTGGTCGATGATTAGCGCATTGGTGATCACCGTATCGGCAGCGCCTTGCGCGTTGGTGAGTTGAGACTGCCCCATGCCATCGCGGATCACCTTGCCGCCGCCGAATTTCACCTCTTCGCCGTAGATCGTGAAATCCTTCTCCACCTCCACGATCAAATCGGTATCTGCCAGCCGGATTCTGTCCCCGGTGGTCGGTCCGAACATATCGGCATAGGCGCCGCGCGAAATCCGCACCATCAGGCGTCTCCCATAACCAGGCCGCGGAACCCGTAAATAACCCGCGCGCCCCGCAACGGTATCAACGTCACCTCCCGGCTTTGCCCTGGTTCGAAGCGCACCGCTGTCCCAGCCGCGATATCCAGCCTGTGCGCATGCGCGGCAGCACGGTCGAAGGCGAGTGCTGCGTTGGTCTCGGCGAAGTGATAATGGCTGCCTACCTGAATCGGCCGGTCGCCGGTATTGGCCACGGTCAGCGTGATGCTTGCCGAACCTTCGTTCAGCTCGATCTCGCCATCAGCCGGGAAAATCTCACCTGGAATCATCGGATCGGCTCATGCACGGTGACAAGCTTGGTACCGTCGGGAAAGGTCGCCTCCACCTGCACGTCGGCAATCATCTCCGCTACGCCCTCCATTACTTGGTCGCGGGAGATGACATGCGCCCCGGCCTCCATCAGCTCCGCCACGCGCCGCCCATCCCGCGCCCCTTCCACCACAAAATCGGTAATCAGCGCGATCGCCTCCGGATAGTTCAGCTTCACGCCGCGCTCCAGCCGCCTGCGCGCTACGATGGCGGCCATCGCAACCAGCAGTTTGTCCTTCTCCCTTGGCGTCAGATTCATCTTTTACTCCTCTAGCTTTGCCAACTGCGCGGCAAGGCCCGGCCATCGCGACAGGATTTTAATACCGCGACCACGCAGCGCCGTAACGTGGCGGCATTGCACGCCAGGATACGGCCAAAGATGATCCCTCCAAAAGGCGAGGCCCCCGCCTCACATTCATGCGCTGCCATCGCCTCACGTATCAGCGGCAGCATTTCCTGCACATCCGGCCCGGCATAGATCACGCTTGCCATCGCGATATTTCCAGCCGTGAGCGCCTTGCCGCCAAGTTTTTGGGCAATCTCCCCGTCCAGCCGGCTGAGATCGTGCAGCACCAACTCTGCGCCTCGGCGCAGGCTGATGCGTTCCCGAAGCCTGCCGAAGCGCACGATCTCCCCCATCGCCTGCCGGCCGAAAATCAGGCTTTCTACGCCGAGAAAACGCGAGTCCTCCGCGAGTTCAATGTCCAAGCCGCGGTTGAGCGCAAACCCATCGAACAGAATTGTCTCTTGCGGCAGATAATCCAGCCGCGCTCTTGCCCCCAGCATCACCTGGTTGCGCACTTCGGCGGCACTTCCATCCAGCGCCCGGTAGACCCGCTCAGCCGCCTGGGTGGTTATGCATAGTTCAGCGCCTGGTCCAAGCGCAATTTCCGTCGCCAGCCGATCGCCGCCGGCGATCCCGCCGGAGATGTTGATGGTGATCGCTTCACAAACCCCATCGACCGGCCGTGGCAGCCGGGCTTTCAGGCAGCCTTCCTGGTAGAATCGCTCAATCCGGGTGCGGCGCGTTGCATCGCGCCTGAACGCAAGTGAAAGCCGGCCTGTCGCACGCTGGGCGGCGGGCAGTTCAAACTGCCGGGGCGGCATAAAATTCATACAGCCAAGCATACAAGCCGGGCATTGCCGGGCAATACGCTGAATGACGGGGAGCGTCCCCGCAACCTACTTGATCAGATTCGTGAACCCATTGGTCATCGGGTAGCGCCGGTCTCGCCCAAAGGCGCGGGAGGTGATTTTGACCCCCGGCGGCGCTTGCCGGCGCTTATACTCGGCACGGTCCAAAAGCCGCCAGATGCGCAACACGGTCGGCCGGTCAAAGCCATCCCGAACCACCGAATCGATCGAGGCTTCCCCCTCCACCAGCCGCACCAGAATCCCATCCAGAATGTCGTAGGGCGGCAGGCTGTCCTGATCCGTCTGATTGGGTTTCAACTCGGCGCTCGGTGGTTTGGTGATCACCCGTTCGGGCATCACCGCACCTTGCGGCCCCAGCGCGCCTGGCGGCGCATTGGCGTTGCGCCATACGGAAAGCGCAAACACGGTGGTTTTGTAGACATCCTTCAACACCGAATAGCCGCCGCACATATCACCGTACAGCGTCGCGTAGCCCACGGACATTTCGGATTTATTGCCGGTGGTGAGCAGCATGTTCCCCAGCTTGTTGGACATCGCCATCAACATCAGGCCGCGCGCGCGCGACTGGATATTCTCCTCCGTAATATCGGCGCCGCGATTGCCAAAAACCGGCGCAAGCGCTTCCCCGAACGCCCCCATCACGCCGGAAATGGGGATGATGTCATATTCAATGCCCAGCAGCCTGGCGCATGCAGCGGCATCGTCGAGGCTATGTTCGCTGGTATAGGGGCTTGGCATCATCACGGCGCGAACCCGGTCCGTTCCCAGCGCATCCACCGCCACTGCGGCGGAAATGGCGCTGTCGATCCCGCCGGAGAGGCCTAGAATCACGCCTGGAAAGCCGTTCTTGTTCACATAATCTCGCAGCCCCATGATCATCGAGCGATAGATCAGGTCCAGCCGGTCCGGCTCCGGCGGCAAAGGAAGCGGCGCGCACACCAACCCGTTCGCCGTGCGGGTCCAGCTGGTGAGCGTCACCGCCTCGTCGAAATACGGCATCTGCATAGCCAGCGAGCGGTCGGCGTTCAGCACGAAAGAGGCGCCGTCGAACACAATCTCATCCTGCCCGCCGGTGAGCGCCGCGAACACATAAGGCAGCCCGGTCTCCACCACCCGCTCCACCGCCAGCATGATCCGGATGGCCTGCTTGTCGGCCTCAAATGGCGAGCCATTGATGGAGAGCAGAAACTCCGCTCCGGATTCCTTTAATGTCTCCGAGACTTCCGGAAACCACCAATCCTCGCAGATCATCAACCCAATCCGAAACCCGCGAAACGCCACAGGGCCGGGGCAGGGTCCTGCGTTGAACACGCGCTTTTCGTCAAACACGCCATAATTCGGCAGCTCATATTTGGCCCGCCGGGCGATGATTTTGCCGCCATCCATCACAAAAGCTGCGTTATGCAGCAGCTTCCCGTTGCGCCACGGCGTGCCGGCGATGATGCCCGGCCCGTCATCCGCGGTATCCAGCGCCAACTCCTCCGCCGCCGCTTCGCAGGCAGCGACAAAAGCCGGTTTCAGCACCAGGTCCTCCGGCGGGTAGCCGGAAATGGAGAGTTCCGGCGTCACCAGCAGATCGGCCCCCAGCAGCGCCGCCGCCGCTCGAGCCTGGCGGATGATAGAGAGGTTCTTCTCGATGGCGCCAACTTGGCAGTTCAGCTGGGCGATCGCAATTTTGAGCGTTTCGGTCATGGTGATTTGCTTTTAACCACCGATTGACGCTCGGCAGGAAGAGCGGAATCAGAGGACCAGCCCGTATAGTCTCCCAGGCAGACCCGCCAGCGTTCTCTCGT
>JAMFRY010000149.1 GCA_026225015.1 Alphaproteobacteria bacterium | reverse complement strand
CCCGGCTGGACGCCATCGTGACCGTGGTGGATGCCAAACACCTCGCCGCCCGGCTGGAAGACTCTCCGGAAGCCGCCGACCAGATCGCCTTCGCGGATGTGATCGTGCTGAACAAGCTCGACCTGGTAACACCGGATGAACTTGCGGCGGTCGAGGAAAAAATCCGCGCCATCAACCGTTTTGCCGAAATCCATCACGCCACCCGCGGCGACGTGCCGATCGACAAATTGCTTGGGCTGAACGCCTTCGACCTGAACCGTGTGCTCGCCGCCGTGCCGGACTTTCTTGAGGAGGACTCGCACACCCATAACGAACACCTGACCTCGATCAGCCTGTCATCAAGCGCTGCGCTCGATCCGGAAAAATTCAACGCCTGGATCAGCCACATCCTGCAGACGCAAGGGCAGAACCTGCTGCGGACCAAAGGGATTCTGAGCTATAAGAACGAGGACAGGCGCTTCGCCTTCCAGGCGGTGCACATGATCGCCGATGGCGGCTATGTCGCACCCTGGAAAGCGGACGAAGCGCGGACCAGCCGCATCGTCTTCATCGGCCGTGACCTGAACCGCCCCCAACTCCGCCGCGGCTTCGAATCCTGCGCTGCCTGAGGCACAAGGGAAAAGGGTTGGCCGGCCAGCGGGGTTTTTTCCAAAATCAGCGGCCGCAGCCCAGCCAGTTTCGCGGTAATCCCCGCCGACAATCCGCCCGGCGCCGTTGCCGACAATAATCAGATCGTACTGATCAGGCACGAAGCGTTCCCCGAATTTTTTAGGGCCGCCATTTTTGGGGCCGCCATGGGGCGGAGCCGGGCTGGAGCCCGATACTGCTTCCATTCGCCGCGCTGTGGCAAGCCGGGTGAAGCGTCGGCGGCACCGCCCGGGCAACGTCCACGCAATGGCATGAAATTTGCTTGAAAATTGCTTATTAAAATTGCTGATTAAAATTGCTTATCGGAGACTGACCCAATTTCGTTAACATCCGGACTCGACCAGAGGATCAAAATGTCAGAGGCATTGCCACCCGCCACCGCTTTGGTCGTCGAAGATATTCATAAAAGCTTCGGCCCGCTGGAAGTGCTGAAGGGCATTTCCCTTACCGCGCATGACCATGACGTCATCGCCATTCTCGGCAGTTCCGGCTCCGGCAAGAGCACGTTTCTGCGCTGCATCAACCTGCTGGAAATGCCCGATCGCGGCCGGGTAATGATCAAAGGCGAGTTGATCGAGATGAAGGATGGCAAACGCGGCCGCAACGCCGCCAGCGCCAAGCAGGTGGAACGCCTGCGCTCCCGCTTGGCCATGGTGTTCCAGCAATTCAACCTTTGGGCCCACATGACCGTGCTGCAAAACGTGATCGAAGCGCCGATCCACGTACTGGGCGTGGACCGCAAAACCGCCATCACCCGCGCCGAAGCCATGCTGGAGAAAGTCGGGCTTTCCGCCAAGCACCATGCCTATCCGGCGCAGCTTTCCGGCGGCCAGCAGCAGCGCGTCGCCATCGCCCGTGCGCTGGCCATGGAACCCGATGTATTATTGTTCGACGAACCCACCTCGGCGCTCGACCCGGAATTGGTCGGCGAAGTGCTGAAGGTGATGCGCGATCTGGCGAAGGAAGGCCGCACCATGCTGGTGGTAACGCATGAAATGGGCTTCGCCCGCGAGGTCGCCAGCCGCGTGATGTTTCTGCATCAGGGCCTGACGGAGGAGGAAGGCCGGCCGGAGGAAATGTTCACCCATCCGAAATCGGAGCGCTTCCGGCAGTTTTTGTCGTCCACGCTAAGGCATTAGATAACCTGCGCTCTCTACCTCATCTTTTCTGAAACGCCAGAAAATGCGCCTCGGCTCTGCGGAACCCGAAGATCAGCGTGAACGAGATGCAGGCATATAACATCGCCGCCACGGTGAATGACGCAAACGGATTATAGGTTGCGGCATACGCGTCATTGGCGATTTTCAGGATATCCGGCACCGTCGCGGTGAATGCCAGTGTGGTGCAGTGCAGCATCAGGATCACCTCGTTGCTGTAAACCGGTAGCGCACGGCGCAAGGCGGAGGGAATGACGATGCGGCGATAGAGCTTGGCCGTGGAATAGCCGAGCGAGCGCGCCGCATCCACCTCGCCATGATTGGTATCGCGAATCGCGCCGGCAAAAATCTCGGTAGTGTAGGCGCCGGTATTCAGGCCAAAGGCGAGGATGGTGCAGTCCAGTCCGGAACGGAAAAAATCGTTCAGCGCCGTCACATGATGCACAAAATCCAGGCTATAAATGCCGGTATAAATCACCAGAAGCTGCACATAAAGCGGCGTGCCGGTAAACACGAAGCAATAGAACCAAACCGGGGCGCGCAGCGATAAGGATTTTGAATTTCTGGCAATCGCCAGCGGCAAAGCCAGGCAAAAGCCGATGATGCAGGCGCTCACCAGCAGCCATAGCGTCATCGCCACGCCGGTTAGGGTATAGCCGTCGGAGAACAGGAATGCCTTGCCGTAGGTCTGGATGATGCTGATCAAAACACCACCTGCCGCACGCCCACGCTGAATTTCCGGGTGAGATAATATTGCACCACGCGGGAGACGGAGGACAAAAACAGATAGACCAATCCGGCAATGCTGGTGAAGAAGAAGGTCCGAAACGTCGCCTCGCCCGCGCCCTGCGCCGCCTTCACCACATCGCTCAGTCCGATCAATGAAACCAGGGCCGTCGATTTCAGAATCACCTGCCAGTTATTCGCGAGTCCCGGCAATGCATAGCGCATCATCTGCGGGAACAGGATGCGCCTGAATACCAGGAACGGCGCCATCCCATAGGCCCTTGCCGCCTCCATCTGGCCTTTCGGCACCGCCATGAAGGCGCCGCGGAAGGTTTCGGTAAAATAGGCGCCATAGATGAAGCCGAGCGTTATCGCGCCGGAGGTGAACGGGTCCAGGTTGATGTCATCGAGATTGAAATAATCAGTGAGATCATTCAGCCATATTTGCAACGAGTAGAAAATCAACAACATCAGCACCAGATCCGGCACCGCGCGGATCAGCGTCGTATAGGCGGTGGCCAGCCCAAACAGCACCCGGCTTTTCGACAGTTTCGCCGAAGCGCCCAGCAATCCCAGAAAAAACGAAGCCAGAAGCGATAAAAGCGATAGCTCAACGGTAGTGGCGGCGCCTGAGAATATCTGCGGTCCAAAACCGTCGAGCGAAAGCATTTACCGCCCCAACAATCAAAAGTCCGGCCGGCTATTTCTGTTTGAAGCCGTAGATGTCGAAGTTGAAGTATTTCGCTTCAATCTTCTTATAGGTGCCGTTGGCGATGATCCTGGCGATCGCCCGGTCGATCCTGGCTTTCAGCAGCGGCTCATCCTTGCGGATGCCGATCGCAATATAGGAGCCCAGAACGTCCTTCGGGTCATAGGTTGCGTTGCCGCCAAACTTGAAATCGGCGCCCTTGGGGGTTTTTAAGAAACCGTAATCGGCCTCAACGGAATCCTGCAGCGACGCATCCAGCCGGCCGGAGAGCAGATCGGCATAAACCTGGTCCTGTCCCGGATAGGAGACCACATTCACGCCTTCCGGTTTCCAATAGGTATTCGCATAGCTTTCCTGAATGGTGCCGGATTCAACGCCAACCGTCTTGCCCTTCAGGCTCAAAGCGGTGGGCGTTAGGTCCGAGCCATTTTTCACGATCAGGCTGGTCGGCTCGTTAAACATTTCGGAAGAAAAATCGATCTGCTGCGCGCGCTGCGGCGTTACGGTCATCGAGGAGAGAATGGCGTCGAACTTGCGCGCCTGCAAAGCCGGAATGATCCCGTCAAAGCCCTGGTTGATGAATACGCATTTCACCCTCAGTTGGGCGCAGATGGCGCGCCCGAGATCAACGTCGAAACCAACAAACTCGCCGCTGGGCGAAAGACTTTCGAAGGGCGGATAGGTCGCGTCAACGCCGAATTTTATTTCCTTGAAAGTTTTGGCTTGCGCCGGCAGTTGCGCGGCCACCCCAAGCGCCATGCACGCCAAAGCCATGACGGTCAGCAATTTTCTCATAGAAGTCTCCCAAATGATGCCCCCGGCCCAGCCGAATGCAAACGCCACGATGCAAACGGTAAGATGCAAACGCCGCGCCAGCCGGGCCTGCGCCAGCATTACCCTATTCAAAGACGCTTGCAAGCAACGGATTGCCATTGCCAAGGAGCTAAGGAGAAATTTTTCTCCCCCCTGCCTAACTGAAATGATCCTTGGCGGTGCGCAGCCGCTTCAGGCTCGCCGCATCCAGCGCGCGCAGGAACGGGTTGCTCGCCATCTCCACCCCAAGCGTCACCGGCAAGGTCGCCTTGCCCTCGCCCCGCAATTGCGCGACCTGCGCGGCGCGGGCCTGCAAGGCGGCGTTTTGCGGGTCGACAAAAAGCGCGAATTTCGCATTCGACTGCGTATATTCATGCCCGGCGCAGACCAGCGTCTCCTTCGGCAGCTCGGCAAATTTTTGCAGGCTCTCATACATATCCTCGGCCGTGCCCTCGAACAGCTTGCCGCAGCCGAGGCTGAACATCGTATCACCGCAGAACAGCAACCCGCCATCGCCGAAATAATAGGCGATATGGCCGATCGTATGGCCAGGCGTGGCGATCACGCGCGCATTTGCCGCGCCGAACGGCACGTAATCCCCCTCCTGCACCGCAATATCGAGCTTCGGCAGCCGATGCGCGTCGCCGGCATTGCCAACGATCTTCGCGCCATATTTGGTCTTAAGCTCCGGCGCCCCGTCGATATGGTCGCCATGATGATGCGTCAGAAAAATCACGTCCAGTCTACCCCCCGCCGCCTCGATCGCGGCGATGGCCGGGGCCGCTTCGGCCGGATCGACAATCCCAAGCTTTCCGGTGCCTGAGTCTTTTAGCAGCCAGGAATAATTATCCGCCAGCATGGGTATCGCCGTTACTGACACCGTCATCGAAACTGCTCCTTTTTCTGATCCGCATGCTATATACCGCGCATGTCCATCGATGCACGAGACGCGGCGGAATTTTATGCCACCACATTGGGCGGGCTTTCAGCCGGCCTCATCCGGGCGGAGCTGCGCAAGCTCTGGCCGGATTGCAGCAATCTCTCGCTGCTCGGCCTTGGCTATACCGGCCCCTATTTGCGCCAGTGGCGCGCCGAGGCGAGGCGCACCATCGCCGCCTCGCCACAGAGTTTCGGACCCGCCCTCTGGCCCGCCGGCCGCGCCTCCCTTAGCTGCACGGGTGAGGAAGACGCGCTGCCCTTCCCCGACCTCTCTTTTGACCGCATTCTTCTGGTTCACGGACTGGAACATGCCGGCAATGCCCGCCAAACACTGCGCGAAGTCTGGCGCCTGCTCAAGGATGACGGCCGCCTGATCGTTGTCGTCCCCAACCGGCAGGGCATGTGGGCGTATTGGGAAAACAACCCCTTTGGCCATGGCGAACCCTATACCAACGGACAACTCACCCGCCTGCTCACCAGCCTGTTCTTCCAGGTGGAAAGCCAGCATTCGTGCCTCTATATCCCGCCGCTCAATTGGCGCCTCAACCTGCGCGCCTTCGATCTGTGGGAGCGCTTCGGCGCCCTGTTCGCCCCGCGCTTTGCCGGCCTCACCATCGCCGAAGCCACCAAGGATTTGCACGCCGTGATTCCCCTCAAACGCCAACCCACCCGCCGGCGGGTGCTGGTGGATGCGAGCCATTGATGCATGGTCCCGGCCTGGAGACTATATCCGGACGGCGGTGATCGTCAGCCGCAAGGGATGCGTCACCACCAGATTGGCGTACCCGCCTTCTGCAAATCGCTGAAGCGGACGACCGATTCGGGATCGCCATCACCGTACAGGGTTACATGATCAATCGCCGATAGCTCCCGTTGGCTCAGTCCCAGGATGCGAAATCCATCTTCCGTCCCCGTCACCTCAAGATATTGTCCATCCTTGGTCCGGTAGCGGCCAATCAGCCTTTGGCGTTCTTCAGCCGGCAAGGCGATACGCGCCGGTCCCGCCAGCCAGCCATTTGCAATGCTGGCAAATTTGCGAAGACCAAAACCCAAGCTTCCAAACACCGCCGCCATCAGACGCTCCTGTGGCTATTGGCAAAATTCAAGGCGCCAGCATTTTCACGCCCACGATGGTCAGGATCAGTCCGAGCGATGGTTTCAGCACCCATTCCGGCGCGTGCCGCGCGGCCAGGCTGCCGACGATAATACCCGGAATCGAACCCACCAGCAAAGACTGCAACAGATGAAAATTCACCGAGCCCAGCAGCCAATGTCCCACGCCCGCCACAAAGGTCAGCGGCACGGCATGGGCGATGTCGGTGCCGACGATGCGAACCAGCGGAAGCCGCGGGTAGAGAAAGAATAGCGCAATCGTCCCCAGCGCGCCGGCGCCGACCGAGGAGAGTGAAACCAGAATTCCAACGGCAAATCCCACCAGAACCGTCGCCCAATAGGAGGTCTGCAATCCGAAATCCGGATTGCGCTTGACCGCAATGGCGATCACCTTGTCCTTTGCCAGCAATGATATCGCACTGATGACGAGCGCCGTACCGAGCGTGACCGAAATCACCGCCGCCACGGCTTTGCTCTCTACCCCGAAATGGTTGATCACCAGCAGCGTCAGCACAGTCGCCGGAATCGATCCGGTCGCTAGCCGTCCCACGATGTTCCAGTCCACTGTTTTGCCGGAGCCGTGAATGGCGGTGCCAACAACCTTGGTGGTGGAGGCAAACAGCAGATCAGTGCCGACGGCGGTGGCAGGGTGAATCCCGAAGAACAAAACCAGCAGCGGCGTCATCAGCGACCCGCCGCCGACACCCGTCAGGCCGACAAGCACGCCAACAAGCGCACCCGAAAACACATAACCCGGCTGAATGGCAAAATGCATCTGAACCCCCTCGCCCAAATTCCTGTTACCCTACAGGTTTGATATATTTATGACGATCGCGCAAGACCAGATTTTGCGACGCCAAAAGCTGGTCCGCCTACTGCCAGCCGCCGCCGAGCGCCTTGAACACCGCGATCTGATCCCCCATCAGATCGGCATCAGAGCCGGCCAGCGCGGCATCGGCGCCCACCACCGTCTGCTCGGCGGTCAGCAGGTCCAGATTGCTGATCTCGCCGGCGGCGAATTCGTTCATTGCGAGCTTATATTCCTGGCGCGCCTCGCTCTGCGCCTGGGCCAAAGCGGCGCGATGGTTGAGTTCCGCGGCATAGATCGCCAAGGCCTGTTCGGTCTCGTTCAGCGCCTGCAGCGTCACCGAATCAAAATTCCAAACCGCCGCCCGCACATTCGCCTTGGCCTGCGCAAGCTTCGCCAGCGGCGCCGTCAGATTGGGAAAACTCCAACTTATTTGCGGCCCCAGGCCCCAGATCAGGCCGTTATTGGAGAACAATTCCCGCGGCTCGGTGGCCGCCCCGCCATACAGCCCGGTCAGCGTGACGCGTGGAAATAGATCCGCGGTGGCGACACCTTGATCGGCCAGGGCAGCGGCAAATTTCCGATCCGCTTCCCGAATATCCGGCCGCCTTTGCAGCAGCGCAGCACCGTCTCCCACCGGCATCACCACGGACAGACGCGGCGGCGTGACGCATTGCAGAACCTTAAGCGGCGCCTGTTGCGGCGTCTCGCCCAGCAGGTCGGCCAGCTCGAACAGCGCCGCCCGGCGCTGGCCTTGCAGCGGCGCCAATGCCGCCTGCTGTTGCGCCACCAGAACCTGCGCCCGCACCACATCGAATTGCGAGCCCGCCCCGGCCTCAAGCCGCTGCTGCACGATATTCGCCTGCCGCGTCACCAGCGCCAGGGACTGCTGGGCGACATTGATCGCCTCGCCGAGCGTGCAGATCTGTCCATAAGCGCGCGCCGTTTCCGCCGCGACGGTCACACGCAGATCATCGCGCGCCGCCGCAACTGCCTCGCTGCTGTCATGCGCCGCCTCGATCGAGCGCCGGACCCGCCCGAACAAATCCAACTCGTAGCTGGCATCGATCGTCGCATCGTCCAGCCAGGTGGTCTGCGGCTTGCGCCCGCCCAGCTCCAATATCTCATCGGTGGTGGGGTCACGCCCGTAAATTGCGCCAAATCCGGTCTTAGTCTGCGGCAGCAGATTCGCCCGCGCGCCCTCGAACACCGCGCGGGAGGCGGCGAGATTGGCTTCCGCGGATTGCAGATCGGCATTCGCCGCAAAAGCCTGGGTGATCAGCGCGTCCAGCACCGGATCGTCGTAGAGCCGCCACCAGGCATTCGGCACGCTTGTGTCGCTGGTGGCGGGGCTCGCCGCAACAAACGGCCCCGCGGCGCCTGCCGGCGGCGGTAGCACCTTATAATCCGGCCCCAGCGCACAGCCTGCCAGCGAGGCTGCGACAGTCCAGCCGATGAAGCGGCGCAGAAAACTCATTCGTGATGCCGGTGAAACAGGGGCACATAGGAGGCCGGAGTTCGCGGCGGCGGCGGCATGACGATCGCCACGATCACCAGCCCGATCACGGCAACCGCGGCAACCGCGGCAAAGCAATCGATGGTCGCCTGGGTCGTCGCCATCAATCGCACCAAATTGCCGAGCAACCCTGGCGCGGCATGCGCCGAATGTCCGGAGCGCGCCAGCAACAGGCCGAACCGCGCAAGCCTTTCCTGCACCGCCGAATCGCCGATCCGGATGTGCTGGCCCAGTATATTGGAAGCGTGCTGTTCGCGCAGCCGCGCCTCGGTTGCAATAAAGGCAGTGCCGACTTCGCCGCCAAACAGCCTGGCGATCTGCAACATGGCGCCAAAGGTCAACGCCTCCTGCAACCGCAGATTCAGCACGCCGATGAACACGATGCCGGAGAGTGCAAAACTCTGCCCTAATGCCTGCATCAACTGCGAGGCCAGAAACTGGTCCGACCCCCAAACCGGCGTCAGGGTATAGGCGACGCTCATGCAGGCGATGCCCACCAGGCTCAAGCCCGCAATGGCGGTGATGCGCGCATCCAGCCGCCGGAGCAGCAGCGCCGCCAATGGGCAGATGACCAGTTGCGGGGCGGCGATCCAGATCAACGTATCGCCCACCTGGAGCGCCCTGAAACCGCGCACGCCGCCCAGGTAGTATGGAATCAAATAGGCCGTCGCCAGAATGGACAACCGCAGCAATGCGATATTGGTCAGCAGCAAGGGCATCGGCCATCGGAACGCCGCCTTGAAATCCAGCCAGGGGAACGGCGTCGTCAGCTCGTGAATGACGAAGGCGCCCAGCAGCACCAGTCCACCCAGGGTCAGGCCCCAGACGACGCCGGAACTCGCCCAGTCCAGCCGGTTGCCCTGGTCAAGCGCCGCATAGATCAGCGCCAGTCCGATTCCGCAGCATGCCAACCCATAGATGTCCCGGTGGATTCCCTGCGGCGGCGGCAAGCGCTTTACCCCCCAGAACAGACAAGCCGCCATCCCCAAAGCCAGCGGCACGTTCTGCCAGAAAATCCAGTGCCAACTGAAATTGTCGATATACCAGCCTTCCAGCGAGGCCGAAATGTTCAGCGAAAGTTCCAGATTCAGCGCATAGAGCGCCACACCATAGGCCCAGTAGGGCAGCGGCATATTACGCAGGATAAAACTCAGTGTCAGTGGAATGAAGCAGCCCGAGCCCAGCCCGCTCAAAAACTGCAATGTCAGCAGCACCGGCAGGTTCACCGCAAAAGGCGTCAGGAAGGAGGTGACCGCGAACCACAGGGCGGCGCCGATCAATATCTGCCGCGGCCCGTAAATACTGCCGATCCAGACCGCGACCGGCGTTACCAGCATCTGCGCCACGGTGAAACTGGTTGTGATCCAGGCGCCTTCATCGAATCCGGCATGAACGGCGCCGCGAATATCGGTCAACCCAAAGGTCGAAAGCCGCCCGGTTAGGGTCGAAATAAACGTCCCCAGCAGCACCGCGAACAGCCCAAGCCAAGGAATCGGGGGCGGGGGCGCCGGCGGCGCCGGTGCATCACTCATGGCCGCGACCCGTCCGGCAAAAAGGTGTCGATGCGGGAGATTACCGACATCCCCGGCAACAGCCGGCCGGCCAGATTTCCCGGATCGTCGATGGAGATTTTGACCGCCACGCGTTGCACGATTTTGGTGAAATTGCCGGTCGCGTTATCCGGCGGCAGCAGCGCGAATTCCGAGCCGGACGCCGGCGATATCGCAATCACATGGCCATGAAAAACCTGACCTGGATAGGTATCCACCGTCAGCGCCGCCGCATCGCCCACCACCACATGGGTAAGCTGTGTCTCCTTATAATTGGCGATCACCCAGACCAATGGCAGCGCCGCCAGACTCGTCACCTGCGTCCCCGCCGCGATGAACTGCCCCGGCAGCACCTGCCTGGTGCCGATCACGCCATCGGTAGGTGCAATAATCCTGGTATAGCCCAGATTGATCTGCGCCAGCCGCAATTGCGCCTGCGCCGCCTGCAACGCCGCAGCTGCCTGATCGTGCTGCGCGGCGAGCAGATCGATCTGCCGCGCCACCGCATCCGCCTGGGCCTGGTTCTGGTGCAATAGCGCCGTTAATTGCGCACGGCTGGTTTCGATCTGCTCCAAGGCCTGAAGCGACGATGACCCGCCGCTCAACAGCCGGGTCTGCCGCGCCACATCCCGGTCTGACTGCTCGAGGTTGGCCGTGGTCGCCGCCGCGACGGCCTGGGCAGCCCGCAGATTGGCCTGCAACAGCGGCTTCTGTCCCGCCACCAGCGCGATCTGCGCCCTTGCCGAAGCCACATTCGCATCGGCTTGCGCAACATTCGCCCGGTAGGCACTGTCATCGATCAGCACGATTGTCTGCCCGACCTTCACGTGGTCGTAATCCTGTACCGGAACCTGCGCGACATAGCCGGAAATCTGTGCGCTTAGGGGGGTCAGATTGGTTTGCAGATAGGCATCATCGGTCCGCTGATACCGCGCCTCGCCCTGCCAGCGATTCCAGCGCGTGACGCAGAGATAGATGATCAGGGCAGCCAGAACAAAGCTCAAAATCCGCCAGACCAGGCCAGGAATTTTCGGCAGCTTCCACCTGCGGGAACCAGCAGCGGATGTCGCCATGCTATAACTCCTTACTATTGGTCCACGGCGTCAGCCCAATGCCACCCAGGTTTTCATTGCACGATAGCTTAGCTACGCTTGAACCATCAATCCCTCACCGATCAAAACGGCCTGGGATAAGTTCAAGCGCCTCGACCGCATCCGGCTCCGGATTCATCGGCCCCTCACGCGTTCCCACCCATTCCCGCCACAGCAAACTCAGCGCCGCCATGATCGCTGGACCGATAAACAGCCCCACCAGCCCCCAGGCACTGACACCGCCCAATATTCCCAGCAGCACCCAGATAAATGGCAGCCGGGTCGCGCCGCCGATCAGCACCGGGCGGATGAAATGATCGGCGATGAACGACACCAGCAGACCCACCGCCACGATCACCAGGGCGCTTAGGCCGCCGCCGCTGGCGAGCTGCACGGCGCCCACGAGCAGCACGGCCACCGTTGCCCCATAGGGCACCATCGCCAGAACTGCCGTCAACAGCCCGAACAAGGTCGGGCGCGGCACGCCCGCGATTACATAGACGATCCCCAGCAGCACGCCCTCGCCCAACCCCACCAACACCAGCCCGTTCACCGTTCCGTGCACCGAGTTGATAATCTGCCGTCCGATATCCTCGCCGGAAGCGCCAAAGGCGCGCCGGCTGCCCACATGCAACTGCTCCACCAGGCCATCGGCGTCCCGCAGCAGAAAAAACAGCGCCAACAGCATGAAGCCTACTTGCACCAGCCGATGGATGGTCGCCGCCCCGATTTTCGTGGCCACCCGCGCGCCGTTGCCCTGGATGGCGCCATGAACCGCACCATGGGTCAGCACCTTGATCTGGTCCGGCTGGCCAAGATTATCCTGCCAGACCGCAACCAGTTTCGCGCCATCCGGCAAATGCCACAGAAAATCCGGCGGCGGCAGGCCGTTCTGCTCAGCCTGAGTTACCCAATCGCGCGCGGCATGCGCATCGGATGCAAACGGCACCGCGATCAGCACCAGCGGCACCACAAACACCAGCATGATGGCCACCACGAACAAAGCCGGCAGCAATTCCCGTTTATGCCGCGGCCAGCGGCGCGAGAGCCCGCGGAACGAGGGAAACAGCGCAATCCCGAACACCACCGCCCAGGCCAGAGAGGGCAGAAACTCCCGCAACGTAAACAGCCCGCCGGCAAACAGCAGCAAGGCGGCGATCAGATTCGTCGATCGCTGCGCCGGGGACATTTCGCCAGCACCCTGGCGCACCCAGGTTCCCGCGGGCGAGTCCTTATCGTCCGGCGTTGTCATTTTAGCTCTCCCTGGTCGGCGCGTTGAACCCCATTTGGGGTTAATCTCCGAAAATGCACCCGATTTCAATCTGGTAGAGTTTTCCGGAAACCTGTTCTAGCTTCGCGTCATGAAAATTGCACTCTATCAGGGTCCCGGGAAAATCAACGACATCGAGGCCGCCTGGGCGCATCTGGCGGAACGCGCCGCTTGCGCAAAAACCGGGGGTGCCGATCTGCTGGTTCTGCCGGAGATGTACCTCTCCGGCTATAATATCGGCGCCGAAGCCGCCCGAAGCGCGGCCCTGGTCCAGACGGGCCTTGCCCCGGCGCGGCGCATCGCCGAGGCCAACAGCATCGCGCTGGTCTTTGGCTACCCGGAACTTGTCGGGGAACAGGTCGCCAATGCCGCAGCACTCATCGGCCCGGATGGGACGCTGCTGCTCAACTACCGCAAAACCCATCTGTTCGGCGCGCTCGACCGGGACATGTTCAAAGCCATCGGCCAGGAATTCGCTGTTGCCGAATTGCATGGCCATAAAATCGGCCTGCTGATCTGCTACGATATTGAATTCCCCGAACCCGCCCGCGCTTTGGCGCTGGCCGGCGCCGACCTCCTGCTCATCCCGACAGCGCAGATGCAGCCCTACACCCAGGTGGCCCGGCATCTCATCCCCACCCGCGCCTATGAAAACCAGCTCTATATCGCCTATGCCAATCACTCCGGCAGCGATGACGGGCTGGATTATGTCGGGCTTTCCAGCATTTGCGGCCCGGATGGCGCCGTGTTGGCCGCCGCCGGCCTTGGCGAGGAGCTGATCTACGCCACCCTGGATAAGCCGCATCACGCAAAGGTGCGCGAAACCGACCCCTTGCTGCGCGACCGCCGCCCGGAACTCTATGCCAGCCTGATCAGGTGACCCGCCGCATTACCATGTTCGGGCCGGATTTTCCGTTCGGCTATGACGATTTCCTGAACCATCCCGCCGGACTGGGATGCATCCCGCCGGAGTTGCACGGCGCAGAGGTCGCCATTATCGGCGCCGGCATTGCCGGGATTGTTGCTGCCTATGAATTGATGAAGCTCGGCCTGCGCCCGCAAATTTATGAGGCTGATCGCATCGGCGGTCGCTTGCGTTCCGAGCCTTTTAAAGATGGCGACGGCGCTTTTGCCGAGCTAGGCGCGATGCGCTTTCCTCCCTCCTCCACCACGCTGTTCCACTATATCGACAAGGTCGGGCTGAAAACCCAACCCTTCCCCAACCCGCTCACCGCCGCCGCGCATTCCACCCTCATCGAACTCGGCGGCCAGGAATATTACGCCCGCCGCAACAGCGATTTGCCGGTGGTTTTCCAGGATGTCGAACAGGCCTGGGCGGCAGCGCTCGATGAAGGCGCGCAGTTCGCCGCACTGCGAGCCGCCATCCTCTCCCGTAAGCCCAGCGCCATCAAATCCATCTGGAACCCCCTGGTCACCCGGCTGGATGAAGAGAGTTTTTACGGTTTCATCGCCAAATCAACCGCCTTCAAGCGGCTCGGCTTTCGCGCCAGGGAAATTTTCGGCCAGGTGGGCT
>JAMFRY010000148.1 GCA_026225015.1 Alphaproteobacteria bacterium | reverse complement strand
GGCCTGCCGTTCCGCCTCAGCAATATCGGGCCGGCGCTGCAGCAGATCAGATGGTGCCGCCACCGGAACCACCGGCGGCGCCGGCAGAGACGGCACAGCTGCCAGCGAGAACGAGGCAGCGGGCACACCGATCAGGCTGGCGATTTCGTGCAGGTAAATCGCGCGCTGCGCGATCGCGTCCGATAGCTGCGCCTCAGCGGAATCATATTGGGTCTGCGCCCGGCCGACATCCAGGCCGGAGACGATACCACCGAGATGCTGCGCCTCGGTGAGTTGCAGCGCGCGATAATAATCGGCGCTGGTATCGCTCAACAACTGCTCCTGTGCATCCAGCCCGCGTAGGCTGAAATAGGCATCGGCGAGCTGCGCCTCCAGGCTCAGGCGTATCACTGCCGCGTCGGCAGCTTTTGCCTGGCCTTGCGCCTTGCCTTCCGCCACCAGGTTGCGCACCCGGCCCCACAAATCCAGCTCATAGGAAAAGGAGCCGGTGACTTGATCATTTTCGTAGTTATCGGGCCCCTGATGTTCGCGCAGCGGCCGGTTATAGGATTGCCGGTTCTGCGTTCCTGTCGCGTCCACACCGATCAGCGGATATTCAGCCGCGGCCACCTCGTTCAACGCCTGCACGGCCTCGTCATAGCGCGCGAGCGCTTCTGCCAGGTTCGGGTTGCTGCTGTCGATGCGCGCTTCCAGCGTTGTCAAAACCGGATCGTTATAAATGACCCACCAATCGCCGCGGGGGGCCGCGTCATCGGGGCTGGCCGGCGTCCAGGGACCCATGCCGGTATAGGAGATCGGCGTGGTGAAAGCTGGCTTATGATAGGCTGGCGCCAGATTGCAGCCGGCCAAACTGGCCAGCAGCGCCAGCCAAACTCCGCGCAGCCTGTCAGCCATTTGTGGCTGCGCCCTTGGCATCAGATGGGGCAACCCGAACCACGTCGCCCTGCTCGAGCGAATCCGGTGGGTTGTCGATGACCTTGTCCGCATGCGTCAATCCGCTGGCGATCTCGACGACAGTGCCCAGATCCCGGCCGATCGTCACCCCTTTCATCTCGACATGGCCCCCGGGACCCAGCGTCGCCACCTCCATGCCGGCATCGCGGAACACCAGCGCGCTGGGGGGCACCGTCACCGCCTCGCTGTCTGTCGGTAGATCGATATGCACCTGCGCGTAATCGCCCGGATGCAGCAGGCCAGTTGAATTATCCGCCTGGTACTGGACCAGCAAGCTTCCAGATATGGGGTCGATCGCGGTTGCCGTCGTGCTGAGGCTCGCTTGGAAACTCCGGTCTGGATATTCCGGAACCGTAAAGGTTGCATTGCTGCCGGGCTTCACCTCGGCGGAATAAACCTGAGGCACCTGCACGTAGATACGCAACCGATGCTCGTCATCGACCGTGAATAGCGGCGTGGCGCCGCCAACCGTGACCAACGCGCCGACATCGGTATTGCGCGCCGTCACCACGCCATCGAACGGCGCCAGAATGCTTTTAAAGGCTTGCAAGGCTTGCAGACCCCGCAAATTGGCCTCGGCCGCCTGCACCGCGGCGATCTTGCTGGCGAGGTCGCCGTTTTTCTCATCCGCATCCTGTTGCGAAACCGCATCCTTTGCCAGCAATGCGTTCCAGCGCCGCGCGGTGGTCAGCGATAAGGCTTCATTCGCATCGGCGCTGGCGAGATTGGCCCTGGCCTGCAGCAATTGCTGGTCCAGATCCGGGGTTTCGATCTCGGCCAGCACGTCGCCGGCCTTCACCCGCGCGCCGATATCGAAACGCCATTGCTTGAGATAGCCGCTCACCTGCGCATAGATCGGCGCGTGGGTGTAGGCCCTCACATTGCCCGGCAGGACAAGATTGCGGGGCGTGCCATTGCTTTGTGGGTTGATGATGCTCACAACCGGGATCGACGCATTGCCGGTGGACGAAGCCAGGTGATGGCTGGCGGAAAGCCGGCTGAGCAGGCCCCAGGCCAGTACACTTAAAAAGATGCACAATGCGATGATGCCAACGAGCTTGAGCCGTTTCGGCGCCGTGTAGCGCAACGGATCGGGCTGTTCACCTTCGATGCCGGGGGTTTTTGATATGCTGTGCTGGTTCACTTGTGGCTCTGCCACGGGCGGTCTATCCATGAGCGGCTCCAATCCGCGGCGCGGCGCTTTGCCCTTCGCCAAGGTCATTTTGGGGATTATCTCTGGTTCTCCTGGCATCGTTTCCATGCAGGATGCTGAAAACCACCGGCACGAACATCAAGGTGGCTGCGGTCGCAAAAATCAGCCCGCCGATCACCGCGCGGCCGAGCGGCGCGTTCTGCTCGCCGCCTTCGCCCAGGCCCAGCGCCATTGGCGACATGCCGATGATCATCGCCAGCGCCGTCATCAGCACGGGCCGGAAGCGGGTCACGCCGGCCTCGACCGCGGCAACCGCGGCGGTGGCGCCGGCTGCCAAACGCTCGCGGGCGAAACTCACCACCAGGATCGAATTGGCCGTCGCCACCCCCATGCACATGATGGCGCCCGTCAACGCCGGAACCGAGAGCGTGGTGCCGGTGGCGAACAGCATCCACAAAATCCCCGCCAGGGCGGCCGGCAAGGCGGTGATGATGATGAACGGGTCCAGCCAGGACTGAAAATTCACCACGATCAGCAAATAGATCAGCACGATGGCGCCGAGCAGGCCGAGAAACAGATTGCTGAACGCCAGGTTCATGGTCGCCACCTGGCCGCGCAGCACCACATGGGTGGCCTTTGGCAGCAACTTCGCCGTGGCGGTGATATTTTTCTGCACATCGCTTGCCACCCCGCCCAAATCGCGGTCCTGCGCGGTCGCGTAAATATCGATCACCGGCTTGATGTTGTAATGGTTGACCACCGCATCCGTCTCCGTGCGGGAGAATTTCGCCAGTCCGCCCAGCACCTGCAGGCCGCCGGCGCCGCCGGTAACGGGCACGTTGGCCAGGTCGGAGAGCGTGTCCACCCGGTATTCCGGCATCTGCGCCACGATCGGGTAGGTGACGCCGCTGGAAGGGTCCAGCCAGTAGGTCGGCGCGGTCTGCGATGTGCCGGCCAAAGCGGTATCCAGCCCGTTGGTGACATTCAGTTCGGTCAGGCCAAGCTGCGCGATGCGCGAGCGATCAACATCGACATTGAGCTGAGGGTTATCGCTGGATTGCTGGATGCGCACATCGGCAATGCCGGGGATGGTCCGCAGCCGGCGCAGCAAGGTGATGGCGTAGGCCTGATTGCCGGCATGGTTCTGGCCGATCACCTGTACGTCGATCGGCGCCGGTGAGCCGAAATTCAAAATCTGGCTTACGATATCGGCCGGCAGGAAGGAGAAGGTGGCGCTGGGAAACGCTTCGGGCAGGCGGCGGCGCAATTGCCGCACGTAATCCGCGGTCGGGCGATGGCCCTGGTTCAGGCTGATGAAAATATCCCCGTCCTGATAGCCGATCATGCCGTTATTGCTGTAGATCGTGTTGATCGAGCTGACCGGCAGGCCGATATTATCGACGATGGTGCCGAGATCGGCGGACGGAATAATGTCACGGATCGTTTTCTCGATCTCCCCGAACATCGCCGAGGCGTCCTCGATCCGTGTGCCGACCGGCGGGCGCACATGCAGCTGGATCTGCCCGGCATCGACCGAGGGGAAGAAATTCGCGCCGAGAAACGGATATAGCCCGAATGAACCAAAGGCGATCAGCAAAAACCCAATGACGAAAATGCCGCGATACGCGAGCGCCATGGCCAGCAGGTTGCGATAGCCTTCGCGAAAGCGCTCGAACCGCCGCTCAAACACTTGCTGAAACCGTGCCAGCGGATTCCGGGAAGCTTGTTCGGACCGGGCCTGCGCGTCATGCGGCCGCAGCAGATATGCGGCCAGAGTCGGCACCAGCGTGCGCGACAGGAGGAAGGAGGCCACCATCGCGAACACCACCGCTTCGGCCAGCGGCTGGAACAGATAGCCGGCGACGCCTCTCAGGGCGAACATCGGGATGAAGACGATGCAAATGCAGAGCATGGAGACGAAAGCCGGGGTGACGATTTGTGCGGCACCATCCATTATTGCGGCTCGAACGTCCTTGCCCTGCTCAAGGTGATAATTGATGTTCTCGATCGTCACCGTGCCGTCATCCACCAGAATCCCGACCGCGAGCGCGAGACCGCCCAATGTCATGATGTTCAGCGTCTGGCCGATGGATGCGAGTGCTGCCACCGAGCTTAAAATTGCCAGCGGGATCGAGGTGGCGATAATCACGGTCGAGCGCCAACTGCCAAGAAACAGCAGGATCATCAGGCTAGTCAGCGCCGCGGCGATCAGCCCTTCGCGGATCACGCCGGAAATCGCGGCCTTCACGAAAATCGACTGATCATTGATCAGCGTGATCTTGAAGTCGGGCGGCATGGTCTCCTCGATCTCGGGGATTGCATCCTTCACCCCCTGCACCACCGCCAAAGTGGAACCGGAGCCGGTTTTCAGGACCGAGGTGAGCACCGCGCGGCTGCCATTCACATGCACGATGCTCTGCTGCGGCGGGTAGCCGTCACGCACATTGCCTATATCGCGGATATAAATGGTGGTGCCGTTAATGGTCTTAACCGGCAGATCGTTCAAGTCGGCAATCGTCGGCGCCGCGTCGTTAAGGTTCACGTTGTACTGGTAGGCGCCGATTTTCACTGTGCCGGCGGGGAGGATCTGGTTTTGATTGGCGATCGCGATGCCGACATCCTGCGCGGATAGCCCTTTTGCCTGCAGGGCCTGCGGGTCTAAATCCACCTGAACCTGCCGGACCTTGCCGCCATAGGAATAGGGAATCGCGGTGCCGGGAATGGTGGTGAGCGCCGGGCGCATGAAATTTTGTGTCAGGTCCAGGATGCGCTGCTCCGTCAGGTCCTGGCCCGAGGTGGTGACCTGGATCACCGGCACGGTCGAGGCGTCATAGTTCAGGATCAGCGGCGGCGTGATGCCGGGCGGCAATTGCTTGAGCAGAGTTTGGGAAATGGAAGTCACCTGCGCGGTGGCGGTGCGGATATCCACATCCGGCTGGAAGTAGATTTTCACGATCCCCATGCCGGGATAGGAGGTGCTTTCGGTATGCTCGATGTTATCGACGGTGGTGGTCAGCACACGCTCATAAGGCGTGATGATACGGCCGGCCATCTGGTCCGGAGACAGGCCGGTAAACGTCCATGCCACCCCGATCACCGGGATGCGGATGGCGGGGAAGATGTCGGTAGGCATCGTCAACGCCGCCAGCGGGCCGACGATGAGGATGCCGAGCGCCAACACAATGAACGTGTACGGCCGCGACAGCGCGACACGAACGAGCCAGATCATGAGAGGAAACTCTCCGGAAACATGCGCCTACGGCAAGTCGAATGGCATGATACGACAGTACTGTCACCCTTTTCCCAGCCATGCGTAATTAGCAAGCCTGCGAGCAGAGATCGCCAAGTAAGTGCTTCTTCTGGTTGAGAAAAAGCCGCAAAATACCCTTTGACTTAGGGCCGGAGGGGCTCAAACATCACGGCTTTCCCGGAGTACAGATGTGCAAAATCTTACACCCGCGTTGACCAAGGCCCCACCCCGCTGCGCCTGGGCGGAAGGCGATCCGGTCATGGCCGAATATCACGATAGGGAATGGGGCGTGCCTGTGCATGACAGCCGGGCGCTATGGGAGATGCTGATGCTGGAAGGTTTTCAGGCCGGCCTCTCCTGGCGCACCATCCTGCACCGCCGCCAAGCCTTCCGCGCCGCCTTCGCCGGCTTCGACCCTGAGAAGGTGGCGCGTTTCGGCGATCGGGATGTCGCTCGCCTGATGGCTGATGCCGGTATCATCCGCGCCCGCGCCAAGATCCTTGCCACCATCAGCGGCGCTGAAATCTTCATCGCGATGCGCGACGCCGG
>JAMFRY010000147.1 GCA_026225015.1 Alphaproteobacteria bacterium | reverse complement strand
TCCTGGGAAAGCCAGTCATCGCCGAAACCGGGTGAAGGATGACGCTGGAAAAAGCCCTTTTTGCCGATGCCGTCCGGGCTGCGGATCAGGCTGACAAACCGGTTTTCGATATAGGGCAGCATGAAGGGCGCCGCCGTTTGAATATAGCCGGCGATGTCGCCCTTGATAACGCCATCCTCGGGATAAAGCAGTTTTTCCGGATGACTGACAATTCCTTCTATCCGTTTCGGCTTTGACATCTCGGCCTTTACCTCCTTTGCCGGCTTGTCTTCCCGCACGCCTCTATATCGGCCCTGCCGCACCAGACCATCAGAGGTCCAGCCGGCGAATTCAATCTGCACGGTGAGTTCGGACTTTAAGGGATGTTGCGCAGCCAAGATCAACTTGGCGCCGCTGAACCTACCGCGCTTTAATGGTGCGTTAATCAGCAGCGAGGCCGCGCGGGTCAGCCTTTGCCCAGTCTCGTTGACATGTGATGCACATGTTTCTATGCTTCCGGCATGGGAACGATGATCCAAATCCGCAATGTCCCCGAGGGCTTGCACCGCCAGCTTAAGTCCCGTGCTGCGATAGCGGGAATGTCGCTGTCCGACTTTCTGCTCAGCGAGATCCGGCAGATAACCGAGAGACCGACGCTTGAGGAGTTGCGCGTGCGCTTGCGCAGCCGCTCGGAAACCACTCTTTCCGTGCCGCCGGCCCAGGCGGTTCGAGAGGCGCGCGAACGCGGGTGATCGTGGTCGACGCTTCTGCCCTGATTGAGGTCCTGCTCCGAACCCCGTCGGCAAAAACCGTGGAGGACCGGCTGTTTGCCCCCGGTCAAACGCTCCACGCACCGCATTTGCTCGATGTCGAAGTCGCTCAGGTGATTCGGCGTTACGCCGCGAAGGGCGAGATCGATGGCGAGCGTGGCCGTCTGGCCCTCACTGACCTCGCAGACCTCGCGATGTGGCGCTATCCGCATGACATCCTTCTGCCGCGCATCTGGGATTTGCGGCGCAATCTGACGGCGTATGACGCTGCCTATGTCGCGCTGGCCGAGGCGCTTGACGCCCCGCTGCTGACGCGCGACCGGCGCTTGGCCTCAGCCGCCCTCCATCACGCGCAGATCGAACTGATCTAGACCCAAGCCGCCGCGGCTCCAAAAAGTACCCGCTGCGCGGCTGCCGTTACGCCAAAGAAGCGCAAAACTTCTGAATCCGCGTGCATGCTTCCTGCAGCGCCTCGGTCGAGGTCGCATAACTGATCCTAAAATGCCCCGGATAAATAAACGCTGACCCATGCACCGCCGCGACCCCGGTTTCCTCCAGCAGCGCAATCACGAAATCCTCATCGGTTTCAATCTTCGTGCCGCGGGGCGTGGTTTTGCCGATGCAGCCATGGATCGAAGGGAACACGTAAAACGCGCCCTCCGGCTTGCTGCACGTCACCCCCGGCGCCTTGTTCAGCAGGTCCACCACCAAGTCGCGCCGTTCTTTGTAGACCTTCACCATCTCGTGTAGTTCATCTTCCGGTCCGTTCAACGCGGCCACCGCGGCGGCCTGGCTGATGGAGGAGGTGTTGGAGGTCGATTGCCCCTGCAGCTTGTCCATGGCCTTGATCAGCGCAACCGGCGCGCCACAATAGCCGATGCGCCAGCCGGTCATGGCGAAGGCTTTCGAGCAGCCATTCATGGTAATCGTGCGCTCGCGCAAGCGTGGTTCCACCTCCACCACCGTCGCCGGCTTGAAGCCGTCATAGGTGAGCTTCTCGTAGATATCGTCGGTAAAAATCCAAACATTCGGGTGCCGCAGCAGCACATCGCAGATCGGCCGCAATTCTTCCGCCGAATAGGCAGCACCCGAAGGGTTGTTCGGCGAGTTCAGAAACACCCATTTGGTCTTGGCGGTGATCGCCGCGTCCAAATCCTCCGCCCGCAGCTTGAACCCGTTATTCTGGCTGCAGGAGACAAATACCGGCTCGCCTTCGGCCAGCTTCACGATATCCGGATAGCTCACCCAGCACGGCGTCGGGATAATCACCTCGTCGCCGGCCTGTACGGTGGCCAGCATGGCATTGAAGATCACCTGCTTGCCGCCGGTGGAAATGATGATCTCTTCCGGCTTGTAGGCAATCCCGCTATCGCGCGCGAACTTCGCCGCCACCGCTTTGCGCAAAGCCGGCGTCCCCGCCACATCGGTATATTTGGTATCGCCGGCCCTGATCGCCTCGATCGCCGCCTGCTTGATATGCTCCGGCGTATCGAAATCGGGCTCGCCGGCCGAAAGGCTGATAATATCGCGCCCTGCCGCCTTCAACGCCCGCGCCTTGGCGCTGATGGCGACGGTGGGACTGGCGCTGATACGATTCAGGCGGTCGGCGATAAGTTCCATGGGCTTTCCCTGAGGCGGTTCTAAAGGGCGCAGGCTGCCCCATAGCGGACCCTAATCCCGCCGCCAACACGCCGCAATTGCAGCCCTGCCTGGACAGCTATGAATAACCGGAACAGTTGAAAGTTGTGCTAGATCGAAATAAAAGCAGAGAATACTACTTAAGATAGCAATGTTTCCTGTGGGAGATTTGCCGATGGTTCAGCAGAAAAAATACCCAAGCCCGCTTCTCACCGTCATGCTCGCCTGCGCGGGCGTCGCCTGGGTTTTGCTGGCCCAACCCGCTTTGGCCCAAACCGCACCGGAAACGAAGCCGGCAAGCGTCAAGCTGCCAAGCAGCGAGCGTTTCAGCACCACCACCGCCGCCGCGCAACATTGCCCGGGCGGCACGGTCGTCTGGTCCACTCTGTCCAAATCGAAGACCTTCCACCTGTCCTCGTCAAAATATTACGGCAAAACCAAGCACGGCGCCTATGTGTGTGAGAAAGACGCCGTCGCCGCCGGGTTTCGCGCCGCTAAAAAGTAACGAACACTCAGGGTTTTTTGTGGGCCGCCACAAAGGTCCCGAAACGTTCGCCGAACGCTTCGGCGGTGGCCAGGTCGCCTGCGAACATCTCGGCCGGAGAAGCGTCGCTGGGTGATTGCGAGAGGGCGCCCGAATAGCCGGCGAGGTAATTCACCGATTCCCGCGTTGCGGCCTTGCTATTGGCAGGCATCAACCCGGTTCCGACCCAGGCCATCGAATGCTGCATGGCGAGCGTGATGAAGTAGGTAATGGTGTTGAATTTATCGCCATTCACGGAGGCCGAATTGGTGAACCCGGCGGCGAACTTGTCCCGCCACGCTTGGGCAAACCACGGCTTGCTGCTGGCATCGGCGAATTTTTTAAACTGCCAGGAAGGGCCGCCCATATAGGTCGGCGAACCAAAAATAATGCCATCCGACTTCACCAGAATATCCCAGCCTTCCGGCGGCAGATCGCCATTGGCGTCGATGGTCAGAAAATGCGCCTCCGCACCGGTCTTGCTGACTCCCTGCTGTACGAATTCAGCCTGCCGGTGCGTATGGCCGTAGCCCGAGTGATGTATGATTGCGATGACCGTCATGAAAATCCACTCCCCCATGAAATGTCGCGCGCAGACGCGGACGAATCATTCTATGCGAAATTTGCTTACCCGCGCCAGATTGGCTAGCAGGCGGCGAGATTCACCGTACAAGGAGGCCGCAAAATGTCCGAAACCAACGTCATCACGCTCGAATCCGGCTTGCAATACGAGGATCATGTTACAGGAACCGGGCAATTCCCCCAAAAAGGCCAGACCGTCACGGTGCATTATACCGGCTGGCTGGATGATAACGGCGCCAAGGGCAAGAAATTCGACTCCTCGCGCGACCGCGGCCAGCCCTTCAACTTCAAGCTCGGCGTCGGCCAGGTCATCGCCGGCTGGGACCAGGGTGTCGCCACAATGCAAGTGGGCGGCCAGCGCACGCTCGTGCTCCCGGCCGAGCTTGGCTACGGCAAGCGCGGCGCCGGCGGCCTCATCCCGCCTGGCGCGACACTGATTTTCGATGTGGAATTGCTTGGCTTCAAATAACGCACGGCATTTGTGGATTGTAGGGCGGGTAGGCGAAGCGTCACCGCCGCCTTTGGTTCCAGCCGGTTGGCGGGTGGCGCTGCGCTAGCCGCGCGCCGCTTACCCGCCCTACGCGCTGTTTAGAAACCGCCCTCAAACGCGATATCCGCAACCGGTTTGCGCGGGCTCGGAAATTCGCGCGCCTGCAAGGCCTCGGGCAGAAGGGTTTTCGGGCCAAGCCTGCCTATGGCGATGCCGGCTTCAACCCGATGGTCATCGGGCACTTTCAGCTCGGTTTTCACGCGATCATAGTGGATCCCGGCCATACCATGCGTGTGCCAGCCGAGCAGGGTCCCTTGCAACGCCAGGCAGGCCCAGGCGGCGCCGGCATCGAAGGAATGGCTGTGCGAGGGCACGCGCGCATCCTTTCCGGGCGATGCCATTGTCGTCTCGGATACCACAAATACCAAAGCGGATGCTGTCTTGGCCCAGCTCTGATTGAAGTCGATCAACAAGCCCAGAAACTTATCCCAATGCGCATTGCCGTTGGTGGCATAGAGAAACCGCCAGGGTTGGGCGTTGAAGGCCGATGGCGCCCAGCGCGCGGCTTCGAACATGGTGTACAGCACCGATTGCGGGATCGGCTCGCCGGTGAAGGCGCGCGGCGACCAACGGTCGGTAAAAACTTTGTCCACTGGATGGTCGGCAATACGGGGATTTTCGGTCGTCATCGATTTTGTCCTCCTGAACGGGCGGTTTTGTACGCCATTACTCTATCGAGAGATAGCAGGGGCCGTACTGCCATTACCGCCCTGCGGCGGTCTTCAACGGGGTCGCGACGGCAGAATTACCCGTTCCGACGCGGGGAAACGGGGGCCTCGAACAGAAGAAGATCGTCGCTGAAGCCGGCTTCGACCCATCCGGCCCTGCGGTAGAACCGCTCTGCCCGGGTTCCCGGCCATGTGGTAAGCCACTGCCGTTCACACCCGGCTTGCTCCAGCGCTTGGCAGGCGCGCCGGAAAAGCGCCTGAGCGATGCCGCGTCCTTCATAGGCCTGGTCCATAAACAACGCGAAAATGCTGCCATCTCTCGGGTCCGCCGCCGAGAATCCGGCCATGAAACCATTCTCCTCCCAGACAAACATTCCGGGATGGTCGATAAACCAGCGAACATCCTCCAGGGTCACGCGAGACGGATCGCGCAGCCTGTTCTCACGAACCGACGCCCTGATCTCCATGATGCGCGGGATGTCCTCCTCAGCAGCGTTGCGGATCACCGAATGTTTCTCACGGTCATGTCCCATGGGGGGCGCGGGGCTGTGGGTAAGTTGCCCACCGGGGCGAACTGGTGTCGGGTTAAGAACATGTTAGCCCCATTGCCTTATCTGCCGGTTCTCTAGGAGATTTAGCGATTTCACAGCACAGCGTCGTTTTACGGGTAGCGATATTACAATGCCAGAACAAGTCCTAAAACAGGTCGAGATCGCCGCTGCCATCTCGCGGGCGCGGATCAGCGATATTCACGGGATTACCCGTCATTGCAATATCCTGGCCATGAACGCAGGCATCGAAGCCGCCCGCGCCGGAGAGGCGGGGCGCGGCTTTGGGATCATCGCGGGAGAGGTTCGGTCTTTGTCGGCCGCGATCGCCAGCGTTGCCTCCGAAATGGATAACGAGCTCTCGGACGCCTTCAAAACGCTACGCCGCATCGGCGAAAAAATGTCGGAGCAGATCCGCGGCCAAAGACTCATCGACCTTGCGCTCAATGCAATTGAAATCATGGACCGTAACTTGTACGAGCGCACCTGCGACGTACGTTGGTGGGCAACCGACGCGGCAATCGTCGATGCGGCGGCGCTGGCGGAACCGGCTGAACTCGCCCATGCCGGCGCCCGGCTCGGCGTCATCCTGCGCGCCTATACCGTCTATCTCGATCTATGGCTGTGC
The DNA here is from genome assembly GCA_026225015.1 of Alphaproteobacteria bacterium. Lineage (GTDB taxonomy): Bacteria > Pseudomonadota > Alphaproteobacteria > Acetobacterales > Acetobacteraceae > Acidocella. The sequence continues at coordinate 7,932 of JAMFRY010000147.1, read as the reverse complement.
GACACCAATGGACGCGTCGTTGCGCATGGCAGGCCGGATCGGTTCGCCGGCGTTGTGGGCCAGGATGTCTCGCGCGAAACCTGGTTTCGTGACGCGATGAGCAGCAAATCTGGCGATGATTTTGCCGCCGCCAATGTCTCGCTATGCGGGGCGCTCAACAACGCCCCGGTGGCGACCTACGCCGCCGCGGTGCGCGAGGGCGGGGCCACCAACGGCCGCATTCGCGGCGTGCTGGGGATCCATTTCGACTGGGGCGCGCAAGCCGATGCCGTCGTCAAAGGCGTGCGCCTCAGCCCCGACGAGCTTGCCCGCACCCGCGTTTTGCTGCTCGACGCCGCCGGCCGTGTCATCGCCGCGACGGACCGGTCCTGCACGCTGGACGAAACGGTGGTCCTTGACCATCAGGGCCGCGAGTCCGGCAGTTACCGGGACGCTTCGGGCCGCATCATCGCATTCCATCGGACCCCAGGCTACGAAACATATCGTGGCCTGGGCTGGTACGGCGTACTGATTCAGCAACCATAGACCGCGCTTAAAATATTCCCAGCGCCATTCCCGCCGCCATCGACGCCCCCACTTCCCGGCAGCGCGCAAGATCGCCCGCCAAAATCATTTTCGGCGCTAGAATTGCCTCGGGCGTCTGCGCGCGAGTGCAGATAATCAAAGGCTCCGCCACGGCTTTGAGCCGCCAGCCGGTTGCAATCCGCTCGATCTGCCGCACCGCATTCTGGCCATCGCTCCCCGCGCAGACCAGGGCGGCGTAGGGCCGGCCATTCACCCGGTCCAACGCCGCATAGTAGCAGCGGTCGAAAAAATCCTTCATCATGCCGGAAATCGCCGCCAGATTTTCCGGCGTCGCGAAGATATACCCATCCGCCTGCAGAACATGTTCGGGCAACGTCTCGCCGGCCTGTCGAAGCGCCACCGCCACGCTGCTTTCCCCACGCGCGGCTACAGCCGCCGCTTCAGCCATTTGCCGCGTACCGCCAGTCATGGAATGAAACACGATCAAAAGCGTTTGCAAGATGTCTCTTGGGTTGGGTTCTTGGCTTCCACCGCGCCAACCCTGGCGAAGCCAATCAAAAGTCTTTTTGCTTTCGCGGCCGGCCAGGCTTTTTCTTTAGAAAAAGAAGTCCTTCCTTACTTCCTACCGCGACGGCTTAGGCGGCGTCACCGAGTAGTCGTAAAACCCTTTGCCGGTCTTGCGCCCATACCAGCCGGCTTCGACATATTTCACCAGCAGCGGGCAGGGGCGGTACTTATCCTCGCCCAACTCCGAATGCAGCACGTGCAGGATGGAGAGCAGCGTCTCCAGCCCAACGAAATCCGCCAGTTCCAGCGGCCCCATCGGGTGGTTGGCGCCGAGCTTCATGCCGGCATCGATCGATTCCACTGTGCCAGTGCCTTCATGCAACACGAAGATGGCCTCGTTCAGCATCGGGACAAGGATTCGATTGACGATAAAGCCGGGCGCATCCTGGGCGGTCGCGACGGTCTTGCCGAGCCTCAAAGCCACGGCCAAGGCGGTCTCGTAGGTCGCTTCCGAGGTCGCAAGGCCGCGGGTGATCTCCAGCAGTTTCATGATCGGCACCGGATTGAAGAAATGCAGACCGATGAATTGCGCTGCGCGGTCCGTCATGGAAGCCAGCTTGGTGATGGAAATCGATGAGGTGTTGGAAGCAATCATTGCCTCGGGCTTCAAAACCCCTTTGAGCTCGCCGTAGATCTTGCGCTTGAGGTCCTCGATTTCCGGCACCGCCTCGATCACCAGATCGGCATCGGCCAGCGCCTTGTAATCCGTGTTGGTAATCAACCGCTGCAGCGCCGCATCCTTATCGGCGGCGCTCAGCGTGTTCTTCGCCACCTGCCGGTCCATGTTTTTCGTCAGGGTGGCGACCGCCTTGGGCAGAGCGGTTTCAAAGGCATCCACCAGGATCACGTCAAACCCGGCCACGATGCTGGCATGTGCAATGCCATTGCCCATCAAGCCGGCGCCGATCACGCCGATTTTTTGCACGCTCATAGGCCTTTCTCCAGCTCCGGCAGAATCGTGAACAAATCGCCCACCAACCCGTAATCGGCCACCTGGAAGATCGGCGCGTCCTCATCCTTGTTGATCGCCACTATCACCTTGCTATCCTTCATGCCGGCCAGATGCTGAATCGCCCCGGATATGCCCACCGCCACGTACAGCTCCGGCGCCACGATCTTGCCGGTCTGCCCCACCTGATAATCATTCGGCACATAGCCCGCATCCACCGCCGCGCGCGAGGCGCCGACCGCGGCGCCCAGTTTATCCGCCACCGGGTCGAGCAGCTTGGTGAAATTCTCGCCATTCTGCATGCCGCGCCCACCGGAGACGATGATTTTCGCCGCCGTCAGCTCCGGCCGCTCGCTCTTGGAAAGCTCGGACGAAATATACCTCGAACCCTCGCCCGCCGGCACCGCCGCAATGTTCTCGATACTGGCCGAGCCGCCAACCGCTGCCGCCGCATCGAAGCTGGCGGCGCGTACGGTGATGAACTTCTTGGCATCCGAGGATTTCACCGTCGCCAAAGCATTGCCGGCATAGATCGGCCGGATGAAGGTATCGGCATCCACCACGCCGGAGATGTCCGAGATCGGCTGGCTGTCCAGCAAAGCCGCCACGCGCGGCAGCACGTTCTTGCCCACCGCAGTCGCGGCGGCCAGCACATGCGAATAATCCCCTGCGAGCGAGACCAGTAGCGCCGCCAGCGGTTCCGCCAGCGCATGCGCATAGGCCGGACCATCGGCCACCAGCACTTTACTCACGCCGGCAATCTTTGCCGCAGCTTGCGCCGTCGCGCCGACATTCTCGCCGGCCACCAGCGCATGCACCTCGCCAAGCTGGGCGGCGGCGGCCACCGCGCTGCGCGAAGGCTGCTTGATCCCGGTGGCGTCATAGTCGAGCAGAACAAGAGAGGTCATGATCAGATCACCTTCGCTTCATTGCGCAGTTTGTCGATAAGCGTCGCCACATCCGGCACCTTGATCCCGGCTTTACGGGCCGGCGGCTCGGAGACTTTCAGCGTGGTCAGCCTTGGGCTGGGATCAACGCCCAGATCCGCCGGCTTGATGATATCAATCGGCTTCTTGCGCGCCTTCATGATGTTCGGCAGCGAGGCATAGCGCGGCTCGTTCAATCGCAGATCGGCGGTAATGATCGCCGGCAGTTGCAGCGCAATGGTCTCCAGCCCGCCATCGACTTCGCGGGTCACGGTCGCAGTGCCGCCGGCAATCTCGACCTTGCTGGCAAACGTGCCCTGCGGCCAGCCCAGCAGCGCCGCCAACATCTGGCCGGTGGCGTTCATGTCGTCGTCAATCGCCTGCTTGCCGAGAATCACCAGCTCGGCCCCCTCCTTGTCCACCAGCGCCTTCAGAATCTTCGCCACTGCCAGCGGCTCCAGCGGCACGTCGGTTTCCACCAGAATGCCGCGATCCGCCCCCATGGCGAGCGCGGTGCGGATGGTTTCCTGGCAGCCCGTAACTCCCGCCGAAACCGCGACGATCTCCGTGACGATACCCTTTTCCTTCAGCCGAACCGCCTCCTCGACGGCGATTTCGTCGAACGGGTTCATCGACATCTTTACACCGGCGGTCTCCACGGCCGATCCGTCCGATTTCACGCGGACTTTCACGTTGTAATCGACAACTCGTTTGACCGGCACCAGAAGCTTCATGAACATACCCTATGTTGATGGACAGCCCGCACTAAGCACTGCGAACGCATTTACTCAAGAGTAGTGGCGCGATCTAACACCCGCCAGAACCGCTTTTGTCATAGAGGCGTTGCAGGCGGGCAATGGCGTCCGCGATATCCGGCAAGGGCGCGCAATAGCTGAAGCGGAAATATTTTTCTCCCCGCTTGGCATCGAAATCATGGCCAGGCGTCGCCGCAATCCCGGCCTCCATCAGCAGGCGGTGGCAGAACTCGGTGCTGTCCTGCCCGTAGGCGCTGCAATCGAGATACACATAGAACGCCCCATCCGGCGGCGCGAAACGGGGGAACCCGGCTTGCGGCAAGGCGGCAAGGAGCAATTCCCGCGCCTGCGCATAGCCCGCCCGGTTGGCCTGCAGCTCTGCATGGCAATCGAAGGCGGCCTCGGCGGCAACCTGGCTGATATAAGAGGGCGAGACGAAAAAATTCTGCGCCAGCCGCTCAGTGGTGCGCACCATATCCTCCGGCAGCACCATCCAGCCGACGCGCCAGCCGGTCATCGAAAAATATTTGGAAAAGGAGTTGATGACGATCGCGCTCTCGCTGAACTGCGCCGCCGTTGCCACCTTCTTGCCAAAGGTCAAGCCATGATAAATCTCATCGGAAATCAGCCTTATACCGGCATGGTGACAATAGCGCGCCAGCCCCGCCAAATCCTCGGGCGCCAGCATCGAGCCGGTAGGATTTGCCGGGCTGGCGAGCACCAGACCGTCCGGCGCCGGGTCGAGCGCCTCCAGCATGGCAATCGTCGGCTGAAACCCGGATTCTGGTCCGCAAGGCAGCACCACCGGCTTTAGCCCCAAAGCCGTCGCGATGTTGATGTAAGGTGGATAATACGGTGCAGCGAGCGCGATCCGGTCCCCCACATTGAAGGAGGAAAGATAGGCCAAGGGAAACGCGCCGGAGGCTCCGAAGGTCACCGCAATCCGCGCCGGATCAACCGTTACCCCGTACCAATCCAGATAATGCGCCGCGATCCGCTGCCGCAGCGAAATCCGCCCCAGCGCCTCGGTATAGCCCAGCACATTGCCCGACCGCATCGCCGCTTCCACGGCCCGGGCCGCCCCTTCCGGCAACCCGGTCCCCGGCTGCCCCACCTCCATGCGCAAAATTTTTGCACCACCCGGCGGCAGCGCCAAGGCGCGCGCATTGGCGGCCAGCACCACATCCATGACCTTGAACGAAGGAACCGCGCTGCCGGCGCCGAGTTTTAGCATGGATTAAGAATCTTCTTTTTCTGAAGTAGGCTGGGCCAACGGCCCTCGACACCAACCCGTGATCCCCCGCGAAGGCGCGAATGCACGCCGCGGGCGATCCACGACTTCCTTCTGTGCAGAGAACGACAATTGTTTGGTTTCGCGCGCGGCCAGGGTTTTTTTCAAAAAAGCAATTCTTCCTTCTCTATCTACCCCCAACCGCCAGCCCCTGCCCGCGCGGGTCAGCGCTGGCGGTACAACTCGCCTCACCCCCAGGCACGCCGCCGGGGCAGGAGATGATATTGGCGCGCCCGGGGTCCGGCGCCTCGGCTGGGGCATTATTCAGCGCGGCGTACAAGCCTTGAGCGGCGGCTGCCGGCGCTTGCTCCTGGCCGGTTCCCGTCACGGCGGCGCGGAAGCTGCCGTTACCGGCGCTATAGGCGATTACCGCGCGCAATAGCGGCGCCGGCACCGCCTTCGGCGATGCCGCAAGCAGGATGCCGGTGCCGGGCGCAATTCGGCCAGTGCCGAACAGGTTGTTCATGGTGACGGCGCAGGCGACCACCCCGCCATTCTTATCCAGCGCCTCGAACCCGGTGGAGGCCGGCAAAGGCTGGCTGCCGGATTGGCCGTCAGCGGGAAGCCCGGCAAGTTGATATTTGCCATCTACCGCCAGGGTAGGGGCGGTGAATTGCGGCAGGGTCGCATTCAAATCGGCAACCGTCAGATCGGCGCCGGCCTGATCCGCGGCTGAGGTAAAGATGCCGGGGAAGGCTCCCTGGTAGAATCCCTGCACGCCTTGCGTCCGCAGCAATTCGAACGTAGCGGCCAGATCGGGCTGGCTAAGGTTATCGCCAGCCTGCAGCACACCTCCGGAGGGGCTTGCGAACACCGAAGCCGCAGCCGGATCAGCCAGCAAGGCGGACCCAACCACGCTCAAATCCGCGGCCAGCGCAGGCGATACTGGCACCCCGCCAGCCAGCCGTTCAGCCGGCACCACCACCGCGGAGAACGGCAAACTGCCATATCTTGCCTCAAGCACCAGCAGGCCGCGCGCCAAGGCCGGCACCGCGGCCGGCCGGTCACCGCCGCTTTCCGCCGGCGCGCCAGGCGGAAACAGCAAGGCGACAGGCGCCTGCGCATTCCCCTTCGCATCCGGCATTCTGATAATGCAGCCGCCGCCGCCGCCAAGCCCCGCCCGCGAGGGCAAGGTAACGCTAAGCGCAAAACCGGCCGCCGCCGCGGCATCGGCGGCATTGCCGCCATTGTTCAGGATTTGCCTTGCCACCAGCGCCGCCTGCGGCTCATCGGCCACCGCATAGCCAAACACGCTCGGCGCTACGGCGGCTTGCCCCAATTGCGCATTTGGCCCCGGCCCGACGATTTTACTGCCAATCCCGCAGCCGGCTACCGGCAACAATGCCGCGACAAAAATAACATTGCGGATAAACGCTCTATGCAAGGCTTGGTACTTCCCCGGGGTCAACGTTGATGCGCGGGTTGCATAACGATGAAAGCCGGGCCCGGCAAATTTGCCCCTACGGCTGCTGCCCTACGGCTGCTGCACGTCGATCGTGGTGTTGGCAATCAACTCATGGCCGTTGGGAAAGTAGATACTGTAGGAGACTTGGTCCACGCCGGAGAAGCCTTGGGGCGCCAAATAGGTTACCTCGGTGGCTGGGATGCGCCCGGTATCACATTTGAACAACAGGGTATTGCCGGCATAGTCCGGGAACCCCATGACATACGGCTCGACGCTGAGCTTGCCGAATTGCGGCTGCGCGAGGACATTGAACACGATATGCTGGTCGCCTTGTAGACTACAATCGGCGTTTTGCGGGTCGTGGAAGAAGCCGATTTTGAGCGTATGGCCCGGCAGGGCGATCAGTGTCCCGGTAACGGTGGCAATGCTGCCGCCATTGGAAATCACCAGATGGGTCCCGCCGGGTTGCGATGTTCCAGCGACAGGCGGCGCGCAGCTCGCGGCGCATAAGGGAAGCAACCAGGTTAAAACCAGCGGCCGGCGATCCATGATGTCCTCAAGGTTAACTTGCATTAACCTTATCTTCAAAGCCCGTGCCACTGGAAGGGCGGTTTGAGATAAGTGCGAAATAAATCCAGCGATCGAGGACCTCCGGTAAAGACCACGCTATCGGCCCAGCGATTAACGGTCCATTTGTTACGCAGCCTTGCCAGAATTTCCAAGCAGTCAGCTATGCGCTAAGCTCTTAACCGGGTTTTTTGAAGAATGCCGCGGCTGCTTCCTTATGGGCGTCCTTAGCGGCTATTTTGGCCCGCACACGGGCAATTTCCGCTTGCAGATCGGCAATATAGGCGTTCAACTCCGCCACACCCAAGCTATCGAGCGGCGGGGGCGCCAGAAGTGTCCGGGCCGGCTTAGGAAGATCTTCCTCGGAATTAATCATTCTGCTATCTTGACCAAAAGCCGGAACGCGTATCATACCCCGTAAACGGTCCAAAATCATACGAGTTTGCGCTGCAGGTCATCGGGCTTGTGGCGCTGTAAGGTATTTTCATCATGTCGCTCCCTCTGATGCCCAAAGCTACCGCAGTCTGGCTGATTGACAAGACGGCGCTGACCTTCGAGCAAATCGCCGATTTTTGCGGTATGCACCCGCTTGAGGTTCAGGCGATTGCCGATGGCGAGGTGGCGCAGGGCATCAATGGCTACGATCCGGTCGCCAACAAGCAGATCACCGCCGATGAAATTACCCGCTGCGAAGCCGATCCGAAAGCCAGGTTGAAATTGCTACCGCCGGCCGATCCGCTGAGCAAAAAGTCCAACGACTCGTCAGAGCGTACTCGCCGGTGCGCCGTCTGTTGAAGTTGACTCGCCACTTGCAGCCGCACTTCTGCTGATGACCCGAGCGGTTGGCTGCACGAGGTACGACAGTGCGGGGAGGCGGATGCGAGGGTAGCTGCTGCTCCTCGGGCTTCAGCGTGACAGGCGCGTCCAGGTAGCACCAGCAAGCAGAT
>JAMFRY010000146.1 GCA_026225015.1 Alphaproteobacteria bacterium | reverse complement strand
GCAGCCTGGGGGTGTCGAACCCGGCGGCGCGGGCGCGGCTGATGCCGGCCGCGAGGCTGCCTTCGCGTGGCGGCGAGCCGGCGACCAGATGGGCGCGCCAGCGGCGGGTGTGGTGGTGATCCTCCGCGATATTCGCCAGGATCGAGAAATAGCCGAAGGCCCGGGTGATCTTGTTGATTTCTTCTTCCGAGAGGTTGGCGAGTATCTCTTCCAGCTCGGTCTCGGCGGTGAAATCCTGGTCGCGGTGGAAGCGCACGGCCAGTTGCCGGATGCGTTCGATCTGCTCGTAGGTTTCCTCGCCGTCGAAGCCGCGGATGGTCTCGCCCAGGATTCGCCCGAGGAAGCGGATGTCGTCGCGCAGGGCGTCATCGGGGGTTGCGATGCGATTTTGGGCGGTTCCTGTGTCCATGTTGCATCAAACCATGGCTTTGCTGCGGTGCAAACTGTTTTTTGTTAAGCTCTAACGGCGCCGGCAAAGGTCAAGTCAGGGACCAGCCCGCATCCACCCCAAGCACCTGGTTGGTAACGAAGCGCGCTTCCAAGCTTGCAAAGAACACAACCGCGGCGCCGATGTCGCGCGGCTCGCACATTCCGAGCAAAGCCGGGCGGCGGCCGGGTCCCTCTGCCTCGGGGCCGCGGGCGTTGATGGCGCCGGGAGTTGCGACACCGCCCGGGAGTAGCGTGTTGACGGTGATTCCATATTCGGCGAGTTCCAGGCCGGCGGCGCGGCTCATCGCTAGCAAGCCGCCTTTCGAGGCCGAATAGATGGTGAGGCCTTTGATGATCGCGCCGGTCAACGCGCAGGAAGCGATGTTGACGATCCGGCCGCCATTGCCGGCATCGCGCATCGCTCTTCCAATCTCGCGCATCATGAGGAACGGGCCGCGCGTATTCACCGCCAAGGTGCGTTCCCATTCCGCGACCGTGCCTTCCAGTAGCGATTCGCGGTCTTGCAGGCCGGCATTGTTGATGAGCGCCCAAGGTGCCGCGTGTTTTGCCACGACTGCGGCGCAGGCTTGGACGACCGATTCCTCATCGGCAAGGTCGAGCTGCACGAAGTCGGCCGCGAAACCCTTTTGCCGCAGTTTTATTGCCTGGGATTCCGCGCCCGCGGCGTTGCGATCGGCGATCACAACCGTGGCGCCGGCCTTGGCCAGTAATTCGGCGATCCCAACGCCGATGCCGCTCGCGCCGCCGGTAACGAGGGCCAGTTTGTTAGATAGGTCGAACATTTTTATACTTCGATCAACACGGCGCCGGCCTGGCCACCGCCAGCGCACATCGCGGCGACGCCCAATCCACCGCCGCGGCGCCGCAAATCATTGGCCAGCGTGGTGATCATGCGCGCGCCGGAGGCGCCGATCGGATGGCCGAGCGAGCAGCCGCTGCCCGAGATGTTCACCGTTTCTTCATCCAAATCCAGCACGCGGCAGGCGCCGAGCGGGACCGCGGCGAAGGCCTCGTTTATTTCCCAAAGCTTGATTTCCCTAGCCGTCACCCCGGCACGGGCGAGCAGTTTTTCGACAACCGGCGGAACCGAAACGCCGGTCCGCGCAGGGTCGATGCCAAGCGAGGTCCAACCGCGAATGGTGGCGAGGACTTCCTTGCCCTCCGCCCTCGCGATCTCGCCGCTGGTCACCACCAGGGCCGACGCCGCATCATTGGCGCCGGAGGCGTTGCCGGCCGTGATGGAAAAGCCCTCGATTTCCGGGTGCAGGACTTTTAAGGAGGCCAGTTTTTCGAGCGTGGTGTCGCGCCTCGGGTGCTCGTCTACCTTGAAATCAACTTCCACGCCTTCGGCGTTTTTCACGCGGATGGGCACGATTTCGCCGATGAAATTTCCGGCATCGATAGCGGCGATCGCGCGCTGATGCGAGCGGAATGCCCAGGTATCCATCTCAGCCCGGGTCAGGCCGAGTTCCTTGGCGGCGTTCCAGCCGACGGTGATCGACATGTCGCGGTTTGGCGCCTCCGCGCTGTCCGGATGAGTTGCGGGGAACCAGGGTTCGAGTTCGCCAGAAACATTGGGCCGCTGCAAGCGCGGCGAAAGCGAGCTGGAATTGACGCCGCCCGCCACGATAATGCGCTCCATGCCGGCGAGGATGGCGCCAGCGGCGACGCCTACCGCGCTCAACCCCCCCGCGCAATGGCGGTTGAGCGCCATACCGGCGGCCTTGAACATGCCGAGTTCCACCGCCGCATAGCGCGCCACCGCGCCGCCGCCATAAAGGGATTCGGCCAGAACGATATCGTCGATCTCATCGGGGTCGAATCCGGAGCGGACGACGGCTTCTCGGATAACGGCGCCAGCAAGCACTTCCGCGGGCGTGGCCGCCAGCGAGCCCTTGCGGGCAGTTCCGATGGCGGTGCGCGCCGCGCTGACGATGACGGCTGAGGACATGCAAAGTCTCCCGGATTTTTTGGTGGGATTGGATCTCCGCTTCAGTCTGGCATGAAGTGCTCCGTTTGATAAGCCGCTCATGCCGCCATCGCGCGGACGAACTCAACGCTTTGGTGCAGTTGCAGGCGGCTGGCGCATCGGCCAATATCGCTGAGAAGAATTTTTGGGGAAGAGGCCATGGCGCTGTATGTGACAATCCATCTGCATAATGAGGCGGCCGGCCAAGCCGGTGCGTTTGCCACCTGGTTCGACGGGCCGCACCGCGAAGCCGTGGCCCGCTTGCGCGGTTTTCTTCGAGCAGACCGCTTTGAAGTCGCCGAGGAACAGATCATGCGTGATATTCCGCAACCCTGGCGTTACGTAAGCATTTATGAACTCGACCTGCCCGATCCGAAGATTGATCTGGTGGCGCTGGGGCCGTTGATCGCGGAAGCGCGCGATGCCGGGCTGATCGCCGCGGATACGACCGAGCGGCTGTACAGCTATGCCGCCTACGGCCCTTGGAAGGCCAGCGCGAACTGGCAGCGCGACAAGCCGCTTTCAGGGATCAGCCTCATTCTGGCAAATTATACGATCGGCCGCTTCGAGGAATATCAAACCTGGTACGACGATGTGCACAGCGTGGAGGTCAGCAACGTGCCCGGCCATGTTGGGATGATCCGTGGACAGCTTGCCGATACTCAGGTCGAGCCGCGCCATTACTGCCCCGGCGACCAGCTTGTATTGACCGCGCAGCAGACGGATGACCTTGCCTTTACCATTGCGGATTTTTCAGCGCGTGCGCGCGGTGTGAGCCCAAGCGGTATCGCCATGGCGCCACGCTCCTCCGGCGGCTCCACGGCGCGGACGGTACATTATTTCAAAAAGATCAGCGGCCCGGAGTTCTGGCCCGGCGGCATCGCCTATGCCGGGGATTTATCGGTCTATCCCGAGAAGGCATCCGCCTAAGCCGCTGGCGTGCGGCAATCGAAGGCGGCGGCGCCTTGCCGGATGTTGGGCGCCGGCGCTGCCAGGATGTTAACGGAGTATTAACCCGGCCTCGGCAAGGTGGCGCGCACCGCCATCGCAGGAGGCAATGTTGCTGAAATTCGACACCGGATCATCGGTCATTGAATATCCAGACATTTCAGATCCTTTTTTCATCAGCCTGATCGAAAAGATCAAACCGCACACCCTGACCTTCGGCGGGGGTGTGGATGCCCCGTGGGAGCTGTACCGGTCGATCGAATATATCGTGCGCAACGGCATTCCAGGAGACATTGTCGAATGCGGGGTCTGGTCGGGCGGTTCGATACTTCTCGCCGCGCATGCTTTGTTGCACTTCGGTGATACGTCGCGCCGCATTTACCTGTACGACACCTTTGCGGGGATGCCCCGGCCCGATGAGGTCGATAAGAGATGGGACGGTGTGCCGGCACTGCCGACCTGGGAGCATTACCAGCAGGGCGGTGGAATTTGGGGTTTCGGCGGAACCGAGGATCACGTCAGGGAGGTTGTCTATTCATCAGGCTACCCGGAAGACAAATTCGTGTTCGTGCGGGGAAAAGTCGAAGATACCCTGCCAGCGACGCGGCCGGAGGAGGTCAGCCTGCTGCGCCTGGACACCGACTTCTACAGTTCGACATACCACGAACTCATCCATCTTTATCCGCTGCTATCGGTCGCCGGTATCCTCATCATCGACGACTACGGAGCCTTCCAGGGGGCGAAACTCGCGACCGACCAGTTCATCGCCGAGAACGAACTGAAGCTGTTTCTGTCTCGCATCAATGTAAATGTGCGCCTTGCGGTAAAGCCTGAGGCGTGACTCCTAGAGTCATATTTAGCGCGCGCCGCCGACCAACCCGCGCGCAGTACAGTTGCATTTGTGATTTGAGGTGTGCCTTTTGTGCGATTGCTTGATGAGCTCGTCGCCACAGTGACCAAGCTATGACGGAAGCGGGCCGGATACTTTTTTGCTCGAGTCGGTTTGCTATCCGCCTGATTTCTTGAATCGACCAGCGGATAAGGTGAGAT
>JAMFRY010000145.1 GCA_026225015.1 Alphaproteobacteria bacterium | reverse complement strand
TTGGCCAAGGCGGCCTGCATCTCCTCCGGCGCCGCGGGCGCTGTACGGTCCGACAGGATCAGCGCGCCCAGGCGCAGGCGCTCGCGCGTCAGCACGCTGCCGGTGACCGGATCGAAGCCGGATTCGCGCGTGGTTTTGCAGCGCTGACGCAGAGTTTCCGGCAAGCGCTCTGCGTCCAAAGACGCGCCTAAGCGGATACGCGAGCCCTTGGCGTCCAGTGACGCAGCGACCAGCAGGCGGCTCCGCGCCAATGGATCGGTAGCACCGAGCTTGCCGCTGCCGCCGCCGGAGAGCCGGTAGGAGCCAAGCTCTCCCCGGCTTTGCCCAACCCGGTCCGGAAAGGCAGCGGCCAGCAGCGAACCCGGATCCCCCACCGCAACCGCATCGCCGGGCAAGCCAAGCCGGGCGCGATAGATTTTCGCCGCCTGCAGGATTCGCAAGAGCACTCCCCTGTCGGCGTCAATTTTGCCGGCCAGGGCATCGAGCCGGAGCGAAATATCGGCAGGCGCATCGGTTTTGCGGGAAAGCGGGTCGCGTTCTTCCAGCACGGCCGCCAAATCCGCCGCCAAGGCGCGCTCCTCTGGCGATTTCGCCGCCACCATCATGGCAGCAAGTCTGGGTGTTGCCCGCAGGCGGGCCATCGCCTTGCCCTCGGACGTGAGTTTGCCGCCCTCATCCAGCGCGCCGAGATCGGTCAGCAATGCGCGTGCGGCCTTAAGGGCGCCGCTGGGTGGCGCGTCAGGAAACGGCAAATCCTCCGGCTGCTCGCCCCAGGCCGCGCAGGCCAGGACCAGCCCGGATAATTCAGCCTCGAAAATCTCCGGCCGATCGAAATTCGGCAGGCCGCGATGCAAGGCTTCGCTCCAGAGCCGAATGGCCACACCGGGGGCTTCCCGTCCGGCGCGACCGGAGCGCTGCGTGGCGGCGGCGCGGCTGATGCGCAACGTGGTCAGCCGCGTAAGCCCGGTGCTGACATCGAGCCGCGGCGAACGGCGGAAGCCGCCATCCACCACGATCCGCACGCCGGGCACGGTAAGCGAGGTTTCGGCGATGGAGGTTGCCAGCACCACCCGGCGCCTGCTGTGCTCCCGCAAAGCGAGGTCCTGCGCCTCCGGCGGCAGATCGCCATGCAGCGGCAGCACCAAAGCGGGAACGCTGGCAAGCAGGGCCTCGGTGCGGCGGATTTCACCCATGCCGGGCAGGAAGACCAGAATATCGCCCTGATGCTGCGCCAGGGCGTCTTTCACGGCCTTCGCGGCGGCCTCAGGTAGTTCGCGCGCGGTTGGGATGTCGCGCGTGTTATGCTGCACGGCAACCGCGTGCATCCTACCATCGCTTTGGATAACGGCGGCATCGAGAAGTTTTGCCAAGACGCCGGCATCGGCGGTGGCGGACATGGCGATTATCCGCAATTCCGGCCGCAGCGTGCGCTGCAAATCCAGCACCAGGGCCAGCGCAAGATCGGCTTCCAGGCTGCGCTCGTGCACCTCGTCGAATATCACGCAGGCAATGCCGGTGAGGCCGGGATCACCGAGCAGCCGGCTGGTGAGCAGGCCCTCGGTAATCACCTCCACTCCGGTCGCGGCGGATACGGCCTGTTCTAGTCGGGTACGGAAGCCAACCTGGCCGCCGACCGGCTCGCCGAGCAGTTTCGCCATGCGCATGGCCGCCGCGCGGGCCGCCAGCCGGCGCGGTTCCAGCATAAGAACCTTGCCAAACCCGGCCTGGCGCAGCGCCAGCGGTACGAGCGTGGTTTTCCCGGCGCCAGGAGGTGCCACCAGCACGGCATTGCCGCTTTGCATTCTGTCAAGCAGCGCCGGGAGCACATCGTTGACGGGCAGATCAAGGGTGGGCACACCAGGGGCGGGCAAATCAAACATTCTACGCGCAACGTACCATTTATGCGCGCTACATGCGATATAGCGCCGATGCGCCTGGTCCTATTGCTCCTCCTCCTGTTGCCACACTTGTGCGCCGCCGCCAGCAGCAATGTTTTTGTCAGCGCCCATGACAAAGTGAGTTTGGTCTCGCAGGCCAATGCCGCCCGCAACGGCAATGTGACACTCGGTTTGCGGTTCGAACTGGCGCCTGGCTGGCATATTTACTGGTCGAATCCCGGCGATGCCGGTTTTGCGCCAAGGATCAGCCTGGATGCGCCGGCTAGAGCCGGGGCGTTGAGCTACCCGCCGCCGGAATTTTTGCAGATCGGTCCGATGGCGGCATACGTGCTCAGCGGCGATGTGCTGCTTGCCTTCCAGGCGAATGGGGTTGGAAGCCATGTCAATGGTAGCGCCGAGTGGCTGGTTTGCAGCGATATCTGCGTGCCGGAGCGGGCGCAATTCACCCTGCATTTGAACGGCGGCGCCGCGCCGCAAGCGGCTTTTTTTGCCGGGCCGAAAATCGTAGCCTCGCCCTTTGCCGCAGTGATCGCGCCGGATGGACGATTGAGCGTTGCTGGGCTCACCCCGGCTTTGGTCAGCTTCGCCCGGTTTTTCCCCGACCGGCAGGACGCCATCATCAACCGCGCGCCGCAGATTCTGGGTTTCGGTCCGGACGGCATGATCCTCAAGCTCACGCCCGCGGCCGGCTTCGACCCGACCAGAAACTTGACCGGCGTACTGGAAATCACCGATCCCAGCGGTGCGATTCAGGCGGTTTCCGTTGCGGCCATCCCAGGCCCAGCCGCGCTCGCTTCCACGCCGCTCGCCGTCTGGCTGGGATCGGCCTTTCTGGGCGGGCTGCTCCTCAACCTGATGCCTTGCGTGTTCCCGATTCTGGCGATGAAGGCGCTCACCCTCACCCGTTTCAGCGGCGCCGCTTCGGCACATATCCGCCAGGAGGCTTTGGGCTACTCCGCCGGCGTGCTCACCGCCATGCTGGCGCTCGGCGCTTTGCTGATCGGCCTACGCGCGCTCGGCGGGGATTTGGGCTGGGGGTTCCAGTTCCAATCGCCGGTTTTTGTTGCGTTGATGGGGTGGCTCATCCTTGCTGTCGGGCTAAACCTTGCGGGGCTGTTCGAAATCTCGCTGCATGCGCGGTTTGCCCGCGAGCTTGCGCACCGCGGCAGTTTTTTCACCGGCCTGCTTGCCGTGACTACCGCAACGCCGTGCACCGCTCCTTTCATGGGCGGCGCCATTGCCGCCGCGCTGGCGGCGCCTTTGGCCGCCGGCTTTGGTATCTTCTTGTGCCTCGGGCTGGGCCTGGCGGCGCCGTTTCTGATGGTGGCGCTGATCCCGGCCGTGGCCCGCGCCTTGCCGCGCCCCGGCCATTGGATGGTGAAGCTGCAACGCATCCTAAGCATCCCGATGTTCGCAACCTTCCTGTGGTTGGCCTGGGTGATGACGCGCGAGGCGGGCCGCGCCGGGCTGTTGCTGCTCGGGCTAGGGGCTTTGGCGCTCTCGGCGGCGCTAACGGTCAAACCGCTCCGCCCCGCCGCGGCGCTGGCGCTGCTCACGTTGCCCTTCCTGCACAACAGCCAGGCGGCGGCATTGCTTGTCCCGCCCGGCGCGGAGCCCTACAGCGCCGCACGGCTCACCGGACTGCGCGCCGCCCACGCACCGGTCTTCATCGACCTGACCGCGGCATGGTGCGTCACCTGCCTGGTGAACGAGCGGAGCACTTTGGCCAACGCGCAGGTGCAAGCCGTTTTTGCTGGAAAAAAAATTCACTTGCTGGTCGGCGACTGGACGCAGCGCGACCCCGAGATCAGCCGGCTGCTGCAAGAAAACAACCGCGACGGCGTGCCGCTATATTTGTACTACCCGGCAAGCGCCGCGCCGGTGATGCTGCCACAAATCCTCACGCCGCAAATCGTGCTGAATACGATTGAGGAGAAGCCAGAGCGGGAGTAATGGAATAAAGCGTATTGATGGGCCTCGCTTCCCGTCATTGCCGCCATCACTAATGTTAGAAATTATAAACCCGGTATCCATCATGGCAGGGAGCTGAACGACCATGCCGGATGAGAGTCCCAAAATCTCAGGCTTCGTAACCATTAATCGTGATGCCGGAGGCGGCCAGTTTGGTGGCCGGTACGCATAATAGGTTCAATTGGTCCATCGGGAAGAACCGGTAGTTTTCGTCGGCGAAGGCCGCCTTGATAACATCGATGCCGGTTTTCCAGTATTCGATCCAACACCAGGGAGAGAAACGCTGGATGCTGTCTTTCGCGCCGAGAAGAACTGCGGGCTCCATCCCTTCAACGTCGATCTTGAGCAGGTCGAGCCGGCGTAAGGCGAGCGAGTCGATGGTCGCAACCTGGATTTGTTCGTGGATATTTCCCGTTGCAGAATCGAGGAGGCTGCAGGTTCCGAAATCCTGGGGCGTGCCGTAATCCGGAGTTGTCAAACTTGCCCAGCCAGCGGTTGCGCCCAGACCCTGGTGATGGACATAGAGGTTATCAAGATCGTTCAACGCAACGCTGCCGCAGAGCGCGTGGAAAAGCATGCGTTGGATTTCAAAGGCATGGACGATTCCGCCGCGGGCTTTGATTTCATTGGCAAGCGGTATGCTTACCAGACCGACATTGGCGCCGGCATCCAGCACGACGCAGTTTTCGGGAAGCACCCGCGCGATGGCCATGAGTTTCGCCAGCTCATCCTCGATATGGGTCCGCCCGGTTTTGATCAAGGCATCGGCCTGAAAACTACAGTGACGATTGACGATGAACTTTCCGTGCACCGATTCCAGGACCGTGAAATTATTGAGCTCTGGTTTCATGCCATTGCATCCGCTGGCTCGACGATCGGCATTGTTCGCGAGGCTTTTGGCCGGGACCGGCGGCTCATTTTCGACGTCGACAGTTCGGCTAGATCGCCGGCGATGCGGTGAATGACGCCCGTCCAGTCTTTCCCCGGCTGTTCCTGGCGGTACAGCTTCGTGTTCGGGTACCAGAGCGTGTCGGTACGCGCCAGCAACCAGGGGAAATGCGGCGCGAAGGGGATCATCGCCCAGCAGGGAACGGCAAGCGCACCGGCCAGATGCAGCGGCGCGGTACAGGAGCTGATCACCAGGTCAAGGCTCGATATGATGGCGGCAGTATCGGTGAGGTCGCCGAGTTCGGCGCCGACATCCAGCACGTGTGGGGGGAGCGGATGATCGGCGATATCCTGGCGGCCTGGTCCCACCTGCAGGACGACAAATTCGATGCCGGGGATTGAGAAAAGCGGCATGACACTGGCCAGGCCCGGTGAGCGGAAACGGTCACGTTGGGTGGCAGGATTGCCGGCCCAAACGATGCCGACGCGTAAGCGCGATTTGCTGAAACGCCGGTCGTATCGCAGTTTCATATCCGGGTCGGCCATGAGATAGGGCACCTCGGCAGGGATGGTGTCGAGGCAGGTTGCAAAGGCTTTAGGCAGGCTCAGCAGGGCGCAATAGACGTCGAACGCCGGCAAGGGGGATTCCAGGATGGAGACGACGCTGATGCCTTCGATGTGTTGCAGTAATCGTTGCGTTGGTGGAAGGGTAGCGACGATCACCTGCTTTGCGCGCCGCGCCAGCAAGGGGAGGTAGCGGGCAAATTGGATGATATCTCCCAGGCCCTGCTCGGTATGGACGAGGATCGTTTTTCCGGTGATATCCTCACCCTGCCATTGCGGCTTGAGGAAGCTTTGGCGCAGGTGATCGAGGGGCCTGAAATCCAGCATTTTCCAGCGCCATTCATATTCATCCAGGCCCGGTTCCAACGCGCCTTGCAGCAGCAGAATATGGGCGAGGTGAAAATGAAATTCCGCCGATTCCGGACAGAGCGCGATGGCCTCGCGGACTGCCGAGGCCGCGGCGTCGAGCTGGTTGATGCTCTTGAAGGCATGGCTGAGATTGAAATGGGCGCTGACCATCGCCGGATTGCGCGCCAGGGCATTTTGGCAGAGCGCAATGGCATCGCTCGCTTCTCCGAGTTCCAGCATCGCGCCTCCGAGACTGGCGAGGATCGCCGCCTCCTGCGGTTGCAGCGCCATGGCCTGCCGACATGCGGCCAGGGCTTCGTCATGACGGCCAACGTGAAGCAGGGCGGTTCCAAGGTTTGCGTGGGCCATGGCGGAGCCCGGTTGCAGTGCGAGCGCTTGGCGTGTGGTCTCGATGGATCCATGCCAGTCCTGGATTTCGAGTAGGGCGGCACCGTAATTAATGTGGACGACGGCGTTGTCGGGCCGTAGGGCAATGGCTGCCTGATACATCACAACCGCCTCGTCGAACCGGCCAAGATCATGCAAAGCTTTGCCGAGATTGCCATGCGCCATGGCGTTCCTGGGATCGAGGGCGATGGCACGGCGGAGCAGGCTTTCGGCTTCCACGGATTGTCCGACCGATAAGATGAGAGCCGCAAGGTTGACGTATGCATCCACGAAGTCCGGCTGGATGGCGATGACGCGGCAATAAGCGTCGGCGGCCTCCTGTAATCTGCCATGCTCGGTGCAGAGCAACGCAAAACCGAAGCTTGCGCCGGCAGGGGCTCGCGGTGCCGCCATTATTTCCTGATACAGTTTTTCTGCTTCGATCGCTTGACCTGATTGATGCAGCGCAAAGGCGGCCGCGAGCTGTTGCTGGTGGAGCGGTTGCGGCGCATTTCGTGTAAATTCAGTGGCTTCGGCGGGCTTGTAGAGGACCGCCGCAGGATCGGTTTGGCTAAGCATCCGTGCCTGCGCGACCATAATCGCCTCGGCTGAAGGGAAATCGCGAAACGCAATTGCGGTGAGTGCGAAGGCGCCGATGTTACGCTGGACGATGGCGCCCGCGAACCCTGCGTTGATCAACGCGCTGCCGAGCGTGGCGGCGGTGAAACCTGTCCGGTGGGCCATGAAGAGATTGCCATTTTGCAATGATGCCCGGTGGCCATACAGGATATCCAGCGCCGCGATCGGGCCCATGGGCGAGGTGTAAAGCGGGTCCTCTAGCTTTCCCTCCGCGATGTGGCGGGCAACTTCCTGCATGTCCGGCAAGGCAATGAGCGCGAAACCGCTCGGCTTCAGAACGCGGCGCACTTCACGAAGCGCCAATGCGACTTCATGGGGATAGAGATGCTCGATGTTATGCGATGAATACACCGCGTCTACACTGTCATCCGCGATGACCTGCATGTCGGTCAGCGTGGCTATGAAGTCAGGGGCAACCTCGGGGTCAATATCCAGGCGGATTTCGCGCCATTCGGGCCCGCGGAAAATGCTCGGCAGCTTTTCAGGGCCGGCCACGCCGCAACCGACGTGAAGCAATTTCAACGTGCGGTCCGTGTGTGTTATTGCGGCGGCGGCCGTAATCGCGTGTTCCTCTGGCGCCGGCAGCTCGGCAGTGTTGCTTGCAGCGGCCATGATTTCAATCCAGCGATCCTCGAACTGCCGGGTAAAAGCGCCAATGTCTCCTATCGTCTGGTTCCAGGCCTGCGGCGTAAACAATGCCTTGAATCGCGCGTAATCCGTGGGGCTGGTTGCGAGGTGAATCACGGTTTCAATGTATTTGGCAAGGCTGGTGGTAATACCTTGCGTGGCGCCCACTGCGTGTAAAAGAGACGTCGCCATCCGTGAGGCGAAGGAGCGTCCGCACAGCGTGACGAGCGGCAAGCCCATACGAATTGCGTCGCTGGCGACCGTGCCCGCATTATAGGGGAACGTATCGAGAAACAAATCGGCCTTGCGGAGGCGGCTCATATAAAGATCCGGGTCCGCCCGTTCGGAGAAAATGATCCGGTTCGCCGGAATGCCGGCACGCGCCGCGGCGGCGAGCAGATTTGCCTGCGAATACGGATTGTCCATTGCGAGCCATAATACGGTGCGATCCGCCTGACGCATGATCGTCATCCATGCCGCGAACATTTCTTCCGTTATCTTGTAGTGCTTGGAGAAACAGCAGAGGACGAAGCGATCTTTTGGAAGCCCGAGTTCGGCACGCGAGACGTCACGTCCGATGCTGCGTTTGCTGTCATTCGCCTGGTAGATTTTTGCGATCGACAGGGGTTTGGGCAAGTAGGCGGCCTGGTACTCCGGCGGGATCACGACATCGTCGCATAGGAGGTAATCGAGCTCGGGTAATGGGACGGGACCAACGAAGCCCAGATAAGTTGCCTGGATGGGGGCCGGGCGCCAGCGTAGCACGGGGATCCTGCTGCCGTCGGTGATGCCGTTCAGGTCGATCAAGATGTCAATTTCATCATCGCGGATTGTCTGGGCGGCCTGTTCGTCGGAAAGGCTCCGAATCAGGCGATGATGGTCGAAAGCGGCGAGGACCCGGTGGCGCACCGCGCTTCCGTCATCCTCGCTGGAGCAATAGCCGAAAATCTCAAAACGATTACGGTCATGGCGTTCGAAGAGTTCGGTGATCAGGTAACTCATGGCATGGCTACAGAAATCCGAGGAGATGTAACCAAGCCTGATTCGCTGATGGCCGTAGGGCTTTGCGGGAGCCAGCCTGCGCAGGCCAGCCGTGGTCTTGCGGGCGACCCAGTCGGCAGCGGCATTACGCTGAATATCGATGTCATCACTCAGCGCCATGATACCGAAGGGACCGGAACTTCGGATCAGCTCCTGCGCTGAGAGGCCGGGAATATCGGAGGGGGCGACCGGCCACAGGCAGGTTTTCTGGCGGAGATGGATCCAGTGATGCACGACATCCGGCTGCATCGGTTCGGTCAGCAGAACGCGGCGCAGGGTTTTTTCGGCTTCTTCGAAACGGCCAAGATTCTCAAGCAGTCGCCCCTGATGTGTTTCGAACGCCATTCGCGACGCTGCCGGTTGCATCGCGCGCTGCCAGGTTGCCAGTGCTTCCCCCGGCCGGCCGGCCACTTCATGCAGCAAGCCAAGGTTGATGGCCGCACATTCCAGAGAGGGCCGCAGGCTCAGGGCGTTGTTGTAGGCGCCAATGGCAGCCGCCGAGTCGCCAAGGCGGCCCAGCACCGTACCGACATTGAATAACGCGGCCCAAAGCATTGGGGAGGTCGGGTTGGCGGCAATCCAGCTCTGGTAGAATGCTGCCTCTATGCTGTCACCGGGTCCTGGCCTGGCGCCATCAAGAACCGTGACGACAGCGTCGAACGGCACGTCCTTGAGGCGCAACTCAACGTCGCCGGGCGAAATGCCGCCGGATAAGAGTGCGTCAATGAGGGAACCCAACGATTCTGTCGAAGTGATCGAAGTGGCTACGAGACCCGCAGCATTTTTAATCGCAGGAGCAGCTGGCTCAGTCGAGTGTCCCATCCACAGAATTCCTAAACAGACTGTTTATTTTACCCTGTGTAGCTCGTCATTCTTAACAATTTGGAAAGAACGGGCTGCCGCAGACGGATTTATTGAGGGTAAGTTGGTCTGGTCGCACCCGCGTGTCCGAAGAATGCTAGAGAGCGTTACTCTGGCTGCTGCTCATTACATCCAGCTGTTTGGCGGTGAAATCACCGACCTGCGTGCCGGTAAAATAGCCGATCTGGGTCACGGTCAAGGTAGTGATTTGGGAAGTCGTCAGGGCAGTAACTTGGGCTGAGGTTAAGTTGCTGATCTGCGGCGCTCCAAGGGCGAGTATTTCCGTCGCCGTGAGACTGGCAATTTGGGCCGTGGTCAAGGAGGTAACCATTGCGGCCGTCAGCCCGCTGATTGTTGCCGTGGATAGATTGGCGATTGCGGAGGTGGACAGAGGAATGAACTGCATCGGTAATAGCCCGAGCATTGCACTGCCTAGAGCGGAAACTTCCGCACCCGTTATCCCTTGCAGGGCTGCGGTTGATAAGACGCTCAGGTTGGCCGAAGGCAAAGCTGTGATGTTGGTGGTGCCAAGCCCGGCGAGTTGGGCGGAGCTGAGGGCGGCGAGCGCGGCGGTGGTGAGGACGGAGATCGCGCCGGTGGTGAGATTGCCGAGATCGGCGCTGGAGAGGCCCTTGATCTGGCTGCTGGAGAGGGCGGTGGCCTGATCGGTGGTGAGTGCGGCG
>JAMFRY010000144.1 GCA_026225015.1 Alphaproteobacteria bacterium | reverse complement strand
GTCCAGGTTAAAAATGCTCAACGCGCCCGGCTCGGCGACCTCCGATTGTGTGACTTGATAGGGATCTGGAATGTTCGCCGGATCTGCCTTGGTTTGCGTCGGCCCGTTTACCGTGCTGGCATACACCGTCGCGTTGTCAACTAGGTTGTTGCTGGCAAGGTTCAAGGTGCCCGCGGCGCGCCCGACAGTATAGCCTTGCTGAAAGATCGCGGGCGGCGCTTCCAGCGGATCGCCATAGGTCTGCGTGATGTTCCAGCGGGCGTGGTTGACCACAAAGCCGCCATAGACCCCGGTATAGGTGAGGTCGGCGGGCGCGGTGTTGACATTGTAGACCTGGCCGTTGGTGGCCTGCAGATAGCTCTGCGGCAGGAATCCGCTCGAATATTGCAGGCTGCCGCCGTCGATATTGAAAGTCGACCCGGCTAGCGCGACGATGACGCCTTTGACTCCGGTCGTCGCCAGGTCGATCGTGCCGCCAAGCGCCGTGTACTCGCCGACCGTATGGAAAACATCGCCGAGATAGCCCGAAACCTCCAAAAGCCCGCCGGCGGTGTAGTCGTTGACGGTGGTGGTCGAGGTCAAGCCCTGCTGCACGTTCACCGCCACCGCGTTCAGCGTCCGCGCATCCACATAGACCGTGTTGTTGTTAAGCGCACCGGTCAGCCGGTTCAACGGATTGTCGCGCAGCTCATAATTCTGGATGTTGACCGAGAGGCTATAGCTGGGAATTGGGATTGCGAGGGCATTGGCTGACATCGCCACCGGCACGGCATAGCTGCCGGAAACGTCCAGCAGCGCGCCGCCATCGACGTTGATCTGCTTTGCGGCGGTAACCGCGATCTGGCCACCGGGCGCCGAACTATCGGACCCGCCCTGGAATTCGACCGTGTTGCCGGAGACGATTTCGATCCGGGACTCATCTCCCAGGTCGTCCAGCACGCTGAGATCGTCGAAAGGCGCCAAACTAGCCCCACTCCGCGGCGCCCCGTTTTGTGCCTCCGAGGCGGCGTTCAGCCCGGCCCGGTAGCTGTCCACCTGGGTGGCGGTGCTATTGAGTTCCGGCTCGATCAAACTATAGCCATTGCTGCCCAAAGTGACGTTGCCCTTGGGGTCGGACGCCGAGGTGAGCAGGTGAATGGTGCCACGCGTGGTCACGGACGTTGTGGAAAGCGCGATGCCATTTTGCACCACCGACTCGCCGGCGAGCGTGATGTCGCCGGTCGAGGCGGAGATCACGCCGGTATTTTCAACCAGCCCGGTGCCGCCGCCGGGCTGCAGGCTGCTGCCAGGATGAAGCAACTGTACGGCGACTTCATTGCCGTTGGTGGTGGAGCTAAGATTGTTGGTGGTGCTGAAGCCGGGGCGGAGGTAAAAATCGTCGCCGGCGGCAAGCTCGGTCTGGCCGCCGGCGGTGGTGATAGTGCCGCCGTTTTGCACCTGGCTGCCCATCAGAAGCACGATGCCGCCGCCGGTTTGAACACTAGCGGGCAAGTTGGTGGTGATCTGCGCGCCCGGCTTCACCACGATGGTGCCAACGGCTTTGGTGAAGCTCGGTGTCGTCGGCGAGGCGCTATAGAGGCCGGTTGCGAAATACTGGGTTGTTGGGTCGAGCGCCGCCGTGGAAGCGACCAGCGTGCCGACATTAACCTGCGACGCGCCGCCGAAAATAATCCCGTTCTGGTTGATCAGGTAAACATGGCCGCTCGCCTGGATCGAACCCATGATCTGGCTGGGCGCGGTATCGTGGATTTCGTTCAAGGCCGTCCAGTTGGTGTTGCCCTGCTGGTTGAAATCCACCGTGGTGTTGGGGCTGACATTGAAGCTTTTCCAGTTCAGCAGCGCCTGGGCCGCGGTCTGGTTGATCGTGACGGTGGTTTTGCCAGCGGCGGCGGTTTGCACCGGCGCTTGCGCGCCGGTCCAGGTGCTGACGGGATTGGCGATACCGGGGGCGGCCAGCCCGCTATCCGGCACCAGACCCGGAGTCGAGCCGCCAATTTGCAACCCGTCCGGCACCGGGCTTGGCGTGCTGAGCGCCAGATTGCGCGCGGCGGTTTGAAGGTTCTGCATGCCCTGCAGCGCTGCGGAGATGCGCGAAAGCTGATTCGCTGCCGCCGCTCCCACCACCTGCGACTGCTGTTCGGCCGCGAGGTTGGAGGCAATGCTGGAGGCAACCGGCGCGGTGGTTGAACCCGACAACGCAGAAATCATCTGCGAGATGTTGCCCGCTTGTGCGCGGGGCATAGCGGCGCCGAACAGCCCGAGCACCGCGAGTACACAGCCGCGGAGGCCCGATGCCCGCCAGCGCCGCACGCAAGTTACGACATTCTGCTCTCGCGCAACCATCGCGAATTCATTTTTCCGCAGGATTCCGAACGGCATTCGCGCGGAAAGCCGATCATGCCAAGAGGGTCGAGGATTCGGAACGCTGGGTCGGAACATGAAGCAACCAGTGCAGTGACACTGCATCATGCGTTGCAACGACGCAAACCGAAACCGGGTAACAAAAACTTTTTTATTTTGTCATGAGGAGGAAAATACAACCGACCGTAATCCAAGTTCGGCCATCCGATCTAAATATGAATTTTTCGTGAAAAAATCTACTTCGCTTTAATTGCGAGCTAA
Organism: Alphaproteobacteria bacterium; assembly: GCA_026225015.1. Classification (GTDB taxonomy): domain Bacteria; phylum Pseudomonadota; class Alphaproteobacteria; order Acetobacterales; family Acetobacteraceae; genus Acidocella. The sequence goes on along the minus strand of JAMFRY010000144.1, from coordinate 4,010 downwards.
GACTATATTTAGTGTAACTTTGCGCAACCTTTCTTCAAACCGTCATCGAATCCGGCTGGACGCTGGGATCGCAAGTCAAATAAGCGTGACTGCATGCAGGCGCTATTTCGGTTCAAGGTCAATCGCGCTGCGAAAATTTTTCGCAAAGGCTCGGCTTGTTCCAACGGGCGTGGCAACGCCGCTGTGGCAAGCCGGTGTGCGATTCTTCCATTCATGGTATTTTCGCTGCTGGCTATTACGGCCGCGCATGGCGCGAATGCCCTGCAAAGCCCAGGCGCGCCCGGAACGATTATGATCAACGGATATACCGTCAAGGGCAGTCACCTGCTTTCCGAACTCGAGATCGATACCGCTTTATATCCTTATCTCGGCCCCGGCCAAACCGTGCAAAGCGTGGATGCGGCGCGGGCGGCGTTGCAGAAGGCCTATGCCGATAAAGGCTATGAGACTGTCGCGGTGGAAATCCCGCCGCAGCATGTGGTGGGCGGCGTTGTTCTGCTGCAGGTGATCGAAGCGCCGATCGGGCGCCTGCATATCAATGGCTCACGCTATTTTTCGCTCAACAGGATCAAAGCGCAGGCGCCGTCATTGGCGCCGGGGCAGGTCCCGAACTTCAAGCGCATTAAACATGACCTCATTGCGCTCAACCAATGGCCGGATCGGCAGATCATTCCGGCATTAAAGGCGGGCGACCTGCCGCATACCGTCGATGTCGACCTCAACGTCAAGGACAGTTTGCCGCTGCATGCCAGCCTGTCTCTGGACAACCGTTACAGCCAGAGCACGACGCCGCTGCGGATCGATGGTTCACTATCGTATGACAATCTCTGGCAGCGCGGCGATACCGTCAACCTTGGCTTCCAGGTTGCGCCGCAGCGGCCGAACGATGCGCTGGTGTTCTCTGGTTCCTATCAGGCGCGGACCGATATCGACTGGTTGACGGTGCTGGTTTACGGCCTGATCTCGAACAGCAAGGTTTCCACCCTCGGCGGCACCAACGTGGTCGGGCGTGGACAGGTTTTCGGGATACGCGCGCTGAGCACCCTGCCCGGCGGCAGCGGATTTTCCGATAGCTTGAGTGCTGGTATCGATTACAAGCATTTCGACCAGAATGTCACCTCCGGCGGCAGTTTTGCCTCTCCCGTGACCTACTATCCCATCACGGCGACCTACACCGCCAATTGGCAAGACAATAGCTCCGTTACCCAGCTCGATGTCGGCCCGACGATCAGCATTCGCGGCCTCGGTTCCGGTACGACCGCGTTCGACAACCGGCGATTTTTGAGTCAAAGCAATTTCATCTATCTGCGTGGCGATCTGGCCCGGCAGCAGAACCTGCCGCGGGGCTTTCAGCTCTATGGCAAGGCGCAAGGCCAGGTTTCCGGCCAGGCGCTGGTGAACACCGAGCAGTTTTCCTTAGGCGGTCAGGATACCGTTCGCGGCTATCTTGAATCCGAGACGCTGGGCGATATTGCCTTCGCCGGCTCGGTGGAGCTGCGCAGCCCGGCGCTCGCGGAATATCTCGGCCCGGATGTCAATGCCTGGCAGCTCTTTCTGTTCAGCGAGGGCGGCCGGGCCATCGACCTCAACCAGCTTTCGACCGTTGCGCCGCAATACAACCTCGCCAGTGTCGGCGCCGGCACCCGGATTCAGCTCATCAATCATTTGAACGGTTCGGTCGATGTCGCCGTGCCGTTGCTCACCTCGGTGGCGACGAAGGCGGGACAGGTTCGGGTGGAGTTCAAGGTATGGGTACAATTCTGATGCAAATCAAACAGCGAGTTTTTCAGCGAACTTTTTCTGGAGGTTCCATGAGCAAGCGACCACCTGCGCGTAAAATCCTAATCACGATCATGCTCGGCGCCATCGCGGTCCTTACGCTGAAACCGGCCACCGCCCAGGCCTCCTGGTGGAACAGCGACTGGTCCGCCCGCAAGGCCATCACGATCGATACCAGCAGCACCGGCGGCGATATTTCGGATCCGATCGGCACCACGCCGGTATTGATCCGGCTCGATGTCAGCAACTTCACCTTCGATTCCGCCAATCCCGACGGCAGCGATATTCGCTTCATCGCCGCCGACGACAAAACGCCGCTCGCTTATCACTTCGAAAAATACGACCATCTGCTGGGCCAGGCGTTCATCTGGGTGAGCGTACCGAGTGTAAATCCCGAAGCGCAGACCAGCTTCTTTCTGTATTACGGCAATCCGAAAGCGACCGCGGTCGATGACGCCAAGGGCACCTACGATTCCAACATGGTGGCAGTGTATCATTTCGGCGAAAATAATGCGCCGCCGAAGGATTTCACCAGCAATGCCAACAATGCGCTCACCTCGGGCCAAGCCGATGATTTCGCGCTGATCGGCCCGGGCGAGCGGCTGAACGGGCAGAGCCCCATCCAATTGCCGGCATCGCCATCGCTCGCCTGGACCGCCGGCCAGCCGGCGACCTGGTCGATCTGGTTCAACGAAACCGCGCTGCAGCCGGGCGCGATCCTCTACGGCCGAACGGATGGGAACAACACGGTGCAGATCGGCATCGATAACGGCCTGCCCTTCGTGGCGCTCACCAATGCATCCGGCACGCAGCGCAGCAGCACGGGCGCCGCCATTACCGCCGCCAGCTGGCACAGCCTTACCGTGGTGACGACGGCAAGCAACATCACGCTCTATGTCGACGGCCTCGCTTATGGCACGCTGGCCGCCGGGCTGCCGGCCTTGAACACCGTGGCCTATCTGGGCGGCGATGCGACAACGGGCACGATACCAGCCGCAACGCCGCCGGCAGCAACACCCGCAACACCGGCCAGTCCGGCGGCGCCCAGCCCGGCGGCGCCTGCCGCGCAGGTCCCCGCAACACCTGCCGCCGCTCCCACCACTGGCTTTATCGGCAGCGTCGATGAGTTGGAAATCTCCAACATCGCGCGCAGCGTCGGCTTCATCAAATTCGCCGCCCTTGGCCAGGGCAACAACCCGTTGGCCGGCAAGCTGCTCGGCTACGGCGCCGAAGAGAAGCCGGCGAGCTTTTTCTCCGGCACCTTCGCGGTCATTATCAGCTCGGTTACCCCCGATGGCTGGGTCATCATCGGCATTCTCGTGCTCATGGCGTTCACCAGTTGGATCGTGATGGCCGATAAAATCTCCTATGTCGGCCGCGCGCTCAAAGGCAACGATCTGTTCCTGGAGCAGTATCGCAACCAGGGCATCGATCTTACCCGGCTGCCGGAGCCGAACGGCAAACAGAAGGTTGTCGATGCCTCGCCGCTCTACGGAATCTATAAGATCAGCGCGCAGGAAATCTCCAGGCGCTTCGCCGAGGAGGAGGGCGCCCGCCAGCTTTCCGCGCAATCCATCGCGGCCATCCGCTCATCGCTGGATGGCGCGCTGGTGCGGCAGACCCAGAAGCTGAACCGCTCAATGGTGCTGTTGACGATCGCCATAGCCGGCGGCCCGTTTCTCGGCCTGCTTGGCACCGTGCTAGGCGTGATGATCACGTTCGCTTCCATCGCCGCCTCCGGCAATGTCAACATCAACGCTATCGCGCCTGGCATTTCGGCCGCGCTGGTGGCCACCGTGGCGGGCCTGATCGTCGCGATTCCCTCGCTGTTTGGCTACAACTATCTGAACTCCCGCATCGGTAACGGCATCGCCGACATGCAGGTGTTCGTCGATGAGTTGGAGACGCGGATGGCGGAAGTTTACAGCCCGCACACCGTCGCCATCCTACCCCACGCAAAGGGTTAAACACCATGCAACTGCAACCCCAAGGCAACAAGCCGTATGACGACATCAACATCACCCCGATGCTTGATCTTGCCTATGTGCTGCTGATCATTTTCATCATCATGACCACGGCGGCGGTGCAGGGCATCAAGGTCGCACTGCCGACCGCCAGCGCCAGCCAGTCACTCAGCCAGCCGAAGACCAAGGTCATCTCGGTGCAGGACGACGGCACCGTCAGTCTCGACGCCGTGCCCGTCTCTATGAGCGAGCTGCAGAGCCAGTTGC
>JAMFRY010000143.1 GCA_026225015.1 Alphaproteobacteria bacterium | reverse complement strand
GGCTTTTTCCCCGTCGCGGCTGGATTATGGCGACCCGGGCGGGACGTTCCGCCAATCGCTGAGTGCCAGTTTTGACAAACCGCTTCGGCAGATGTTGAAAAACCATCTGGGGCACCGCTTGCCGGAGATCCTGAAAGCGCTCGGTATGCCGGCGTTCCAGCATCTCTATGAAATAGAGGCTGTAGCCTATAACGACGGCTGCCATTTGGACCGCCACGTCGATACGGCCGGAGACCGCGGCGTTAGCGGACCTCAACCACGCGTTGATCGGCGCATCAGCGCTGTCTACTATTTCCACCGCGCCCCGAAATCCTTCACGGGGGGCCTGTTGCGGCTTTATCCTCTGCTCCCCGGACCATCTATTGACATAGAACCGGAACAGAATCTTTTGGTGGCGTTTCCCGCGTTTGCGCCGCACGAGGTCAAGCCGGTATGCTGCCCTTCGGGTAGTTTTGCCGATTCAAGATTTACTGTGAATTTCTGGCTGCATACGGCGCCGTCGAGTTAAGGCTCCGGATTGATTCTGCTGAAGCGGTGCCCCTAACGCCACAGCCCAGGTTAGCGCAAGGTTCAAGCCGCTTTTTTCAAAAGAGCGGCTCAAAACTTTAATTTTTTGCCGCCAGCGCAGCCTCCATCGCGGCGACGGCGCTGATATTCACCAAGCCGCGCGCCGTCACGCTCGGCACCGCGATATGCAACGGCTTGCTCAGCCCCAGCAGCAGCGGGCCGACGGTTACGGCCTCGCCGGTGGCCTTTACGATGTTATAGGCGATATTGGCGGAATCCAGATTGGGCAGGACCAGCAGATTGGCGCTGCCGGTCAGCCGGCTATCCGGCACCGCCTGGTTGCGGATTTGTTCGACCAGCGCAGCGTCCGCGTGCATTTCGCCGTCGATTTCCAGGTTTGGGTCCGCCGCGCGGATCAGCGCCAGCGCGTTGCGCATCTTACGGGCGGAAGGCGAATGCGAGGCGCCGAAATTGGAGTGCGAGAGCAGCGCCACTTTGGGCGCAATGCCGAAGCGGTGCACGGCCTGCGCCGCAAGCAGGGTCATTTCCGCAATATCCTCGGCGCAGGGATCGACATTGACATGGGTATCACAGAAAAACACCGCACCCGGCTGCAGGATCAGCGCGGTGAGCGCGTAGATGCGGCCAATGCCCTGGCGGCGCGGAATGATCGGCAACGCATATTGAAAATGCCGCCACCAATCACCGGTGCCGCCACAAATGGCGGCATCCGCCTCGCCAAAAGCCAGCAGCATACCGGCGGCAACGGTGGGGCGGCGCATCAACTGGCGGCCGGCGGCGGCCGGCGGCACGCCGCGCCGGCCAACCCGTTTTTCGTAATCCTTCACCACCGCCGCGAACAGTTCCTTCTCCTGCTCGAAATCGACGATCCGGATGTCTTCTCCCGGCTTCATGCGCAGGCCGAGTGCCGCGATTTTGGCGGCAATGGTCGCAAAGCGGCCAATGAGGATCGGTTTTGCCATGCCGTCATCCAGCACGGTCTGCACGGCGCGCAGCGTGCGCTCGTCCTCGCCCTCGGCATACACAATGCGCGGGCAGGCTTTTCGGGCCACCTCGATCACCGGGCGCAGCAACTGGCCGGAGCGGAAGACGAACCGCTCAAGCTCATGCCGGTAGACATCGAAATCCTCGATCGGCTT
>JAMFRY010000142.1 GCA_026225015.1 Alphaproteobacteria bacterium | reverse complement strand
TGCTGCGGCCCTCACGCGCGCCGGCGGAAGTCACCAGCACGGACCGGCCTTGCGCGACGGCCAGAAGTGAAAGCGAATGTGCAATACCCCGCATGGCGTCGCTGGCCGGCGAATAGGGTTCGTCCAGAACGTGCCGTGATACCTGCCGGCCTTGTTGCGCCGGCACAAAAGGCAGGCCTGCCAGCAGCGGAATACCTTCGGTCTGGCCCAAACCGGTCCCGGCCAAGCCACGCGCCAGGCTCTCTCTGGTCAGCGCGGCGACTGCGCCTGCAATTAAAGACAGCAACAAAACGCCAAGCATCAGGCTTGGCCGGTTGGGAAAGCTCGGTTGCAGCGGAAGTCCGGCCTCGGAGACCACCGTAACCGTGGGCTCCACCAGAGCCGTCCGGTCAGCGACCTCGGCCGCATGTTCTACAAAGGTGGAATATGCCTTTCGCGCATTATCGGCTTCCGCCTGCAGGATCTCGTACTGGGCCTGCATGGCGCCTTGCTGCGAAGCCTGCCCGCTCAGCGTATCCAGCCGCGCCGTCAATTGGTTCACCTGCGCCTGCGCCGCGGCGACGCTTATCTGCCCGCCCTCCAGGCCGCTTTCTGGGTCGCCATCGCTCGCCGCCGATCCAAGGTGGTTTTGCAGGGCCGCAATCTGCGTGTTCAGAGTCTTCACTTTGGGATAATTAGGCCCGAATTCTCCCGCCAGCTCGTCACGCGTGCTCTCCAGCTGCACCAGCATCCCCGCTGTGGCAGCCGCCAGTGCCGTTTCGGGCTGCGCATGCCCGGCGTTTCCGGCATGGTGCTGGGCCTGCGCAAGGATCAGCTGAGTCTGCGCAGTTTCCAGGCTTGCCGCGGCATCCTGCAACTGCTGGTCGATCAACGGCACTTCGGAGCCGCCTTGTTTTGTATCCGTTATATTATTGGCGATCCGATAGTGATCCGCCGTTTGCACCGCGCTCAGCCAGCGCTGCTGCAATTCATTGGTTCGCGTCTGCAGCCAGTCGGCGGCATGATCGCTTTGCTCGGCCTGCTGCAGGACGGAGCTTTGCTGATAATTCTCCACCACGGCGTTCGTCAGAACCTGCGCCAGCGCGGCGCTGCCCGCCGTTACGTCCACGTCCAGAATCCGCGAATGCGCTTCCGGCGTCACGGTCAGATTTTTGAGGAGACCACCAATCGCCGCTTCGCGCAGTAGCTGCGGATTTGTCACGGGCGCTGCCGGGCAAATTGCTCCCTGCGTCCAGGCGCAGAAATTCTGCATCATCTTGGGGGTGGGCCGCGGCGGCGCCGGTGGAACCTGTGCCAATACCGCTTCAGCTACATCGCGCGAGCGCATCATCGCCGCGACGGTCGAGGGTAGATCGTTGTCCTGATACTGATCAGCCTGTTGCGCGCCATCCGGCGCCAGCGGATCTGCGCTCTGCGCCGCAATCTCCACTGTCGCGCTGGCGTGGTAGCTAACCGGCAATACCGCCACCACCAGCGCTCCTGTAAGGAATACCGGAATGGCGCAGCCGAAGAATAGCAATTTATGGCGCGTGACGGCGCGCCAGCTCTGCACCGTTGCAAAACCCATTCCCGCCGGTTCCCCGCTGGCGCCATAATTTAAAGCCATCACGTTTCAGCCTTCACGTTAGAGACAGCTCCGCCAACAGCCGGGCAGAACCAAATGGGTTTGCGCGTGGTTTGCCACGCAATACTTTATCGCTGATTAATAATGGCGGTCGGACGGGGGTTTTCGCCCTGCCGGTCGTGTAGAAAACGCAATATGTGGAATGCGAACACCGGCAGCCCGATCAGATAACGCCGCCACAGGCGCCGCGGCTCGCGCAGCAGCCGCACCAGCCATTCCATCCCGATATTGGAAACCCAGCGCGGCGGCCGTTGAACGAGTCCCGCCGCATGGTCCACCAGCGCGCCGGCGGAAATCACCACGCCGGTATCCAGCCGGTCCCAGTTCTCCCAGATCCAGCGCTCCTGCAGGGGCATGCCCATATTCACCAGAATGATCGAAGGCCGCGCGGCATTGATCCGCGCGATGAGTTCAAGGTTTTCCCTGGAGCCAGCAGATAAATCCACATATCCGTGCTGAATTCCGGCGGTTGTTACGCCAAACTCCTGCTCGTAGCGCCGCGCCGCTTGCGCCACCACCTCCGGCTTTCCGCCGATCCAGAAAACCGAGCCATTGGCTCCGAGCGCGCCCAGAACCGAGCCGATCCATTCCGGCGGCGTCGTGCGATGCAGCGCAAAACCCTGCAATATCCTGCTTGCAAGCTGCACGCCGGCGCCATCGCAAAATGCGATATCCGCTTTCGCAAAAAGCGATTTCATCCAGGGCAGTTCTTGCGCAAGCACCATCATCTGCGCATTGGCGTTGACAACCAGCATCTTGCTTCTGGCGCGTGCCGCCTCGACAATTTTCAGGCTGATCGCATCGCGGTGCAGATGATCGAGCGGCAATCCCATAAGTTCGGAACGAACCGAAGCGCTTGGAACAATGTCGAACGCGGCCGGTACCGGGGCGTGTCCGGAAGTTGGCAAAAACGCCATGATATTAGAACGCATTTTTACTGATTATCTCCCGGGTTGCGGTGAGAACCATGATCTTGAGATCGAATACGACAGACCATTGCCGGATATATTCGAGATCGTAGTCGATACGTTTGCGAAGGTCTTCCCGCCTTACAAGTTCACCCCTGGCGCCATTCACTTGCGCCCATCCGGTGATTCCAGGTTTAACGCTGTAGCGCAGCATGTAGTCGCTGCTCGCTGCATCCAGTAATTGCCCCTCAACGCGGGTATGTGGCGCATGTGGGCGTGGCCCTACCAGCGACATCTCGCCTCGCATTACGTTGAAGAGCTGTGGCAGTTCGTCGAGACTTAAGCGGCGCAGCCATCTGCCAACGCGCGTCACCCGCGGATCGTTGCGCGATGTCTGCCTGTTTGCATCGATATCCGAAAGATGCTTGTACATCGAGCGGAATTTGAAAACCATGAAGCTACGATTGTTCAAGCCGCGCCTTGGCTGCCGAAAAAATACCGGGCCGGGAGAATCCAGTTTTATCGCGATCGAAATGGCCAAAAGTGCTGGCGAAGCCAGTACAATTGCCAGGCTCCCCAGGCCGTAATCCATCGCCCGCTTGCAAAACGAACTGCCTGAGCCGGTTTTCTTCGAAAAAACACCTAGGCCATGCGATTCGATTGGGTTCTCGGGAGGCGGAAAAGCAACAGAAAGGCAGTGCCCGGCCCAGGAGGGATCATCGCCTCTTCCAAAGGTGGCTGGCTGCATCGTTGCGTTTTCATTGGAGTGGCGGGCGTGGTTGATTTTCATGAAAGCCTCAGAAGTTGGAAAAAACAACAGGAAGATAGTATAACTAACTATTTCGTATGCGTTCCGGCTGGCGCGGCCCGCTGGTTAGGCTCAGTGCCGGAAAATCTGCCCCCGCACGGCATCGCGCATGGTGGGGCCAAGCGCCCATCTCGCAAGATGTTCGTGCCAATCGGCTATTTTGCTAATTTCGGGTGCCGCCCTTTTTCGCCACCTGCTTCACCCGCTTCGACCGGGAATGTGCAGGCAGGCTGAGAGCGGCGAGGGCGTTAGGGTGGCGGCGAAGAGCGCATGACTTTCTCGCGACGGTGAAGCTTGCCGTTTTGGAAAGAGTTAATAATGGGTGGGCTTTTACCGCTGGAACCGCTTTGTATTTTACAAATGGTTAACTAAAGCCTGTATGCCGGGGAGTGAGGCGCAAGTCAAGATAGAAATACAACCTTTATATTATTTTTGATACTAAGCAATCAAAGGTTGTAAAATACTTCTCAATTACGGATTTTTAGTCACGTCAGCGCGCAGCTGGTGCTCTTGTCATCAGCAAAAACCCGGCGCGGGTTGGGGGGATTTCGGGAGGCCTGTACACCGTTTTGCGCCCCCAAGTGGTTTGCGGCTCGAATCTAGTCAGAATCACTGTCTTAATTGGTCAGCCGCAAGCTTCCCGCACGGAACCGTGGCAGCTCCCACCGACTCCTTAAGGAGTAAAGTCCAAGCGCTTCAACGGGGCCTGGCCCGCGTGCCGGCGCGGGTATCAAATCCGGCGCGGCTGGAAGCCGGGCAGGCGATAACTGCCCGCAAGCCGGGATGATTATCCAAAAGCCGCAGCGTGCCATTATGCACCTGCGCCACCGCCACCACCAGCGCCAGCCCCAGCCCGGAACCAGGCGTGTTGCGCGCCGATTCGGCACGGAAAAACCGCTCCGTCGCGCGCTGCTGGTCTCGCGGCGAAATGCCGGGCCCGCGATCACTGATCGCGATGGAAATCATCGCATCCTCCAGCTTGGCGGTGAAGGAAATGCTGGTGCCCGGCGCTGAAAATTTAAGTGCGTTGTCCAGCAGATTGGTGATGGCTTGCTGCATCAGCTCGCGATCGCCCCATAACGGCAGCGGCCCGGCAAAATGCGCCAGCAGGCTCAAGCCCCGCTCCTCGGCGACATCGTGGTAGAGTTCGAAGATATCCGTCAGCAGCGGCACCAGATCGAGCTCGGCGAAAGCCGAACGCCGGGAGCCCGCTTCGATCTCGGCAATCCTGAGCAGTGCCTGGAATACCGCGATGATCGCGTCCAGATCGCCGGTGGCGCGCTCGATCGCCGATCTCAGATCCGCTTGCGTATGCGCGTGCAGGGCCGCATCTTCCAGCCGGGCGCGGGCGCGGGTGATCGGCGTGCGCAGGTCATGGGCAATCGAGTTCGATACCTGCCGTACGCCATCCATCAGCCGGGCAATGCGGTCCAGCATTTCGTTGATGTTATCGGCCAGCTCGTCGAATTCATCGCCATTGCCGGAAATATTCACACGGCGCGCCAGATCTCCCCGCGAGATCGCCCTTGTGGTGTTCGAAATATCCTGGATCATGCTGCGAAACATCGAACGTATCACCAGCGCGCCGAGCAGTCCCAAAGCCAACATGATCGCCATCGCCCATAACAGCCCATCGCGCAGCAAATACCGAAGCTGGGTGCGTGAGGTTAAATCGCGGCCGACCAGCAGCCGGAAGCCGCCTGGCAGATCATAGGCCCGGAGCAGCGCGACGGAACGAGCGCCGTGCCGCCGCACCGGCAATTCATACCAGGCGGCACTCTGGTCAATGCCGTTCGGCCAGGCCTGCAAGTTACCAGTAATGCGCTCGCCCGGAGGGCCGGCGAGCAGATAGATCGCATCCATCTCGAAATTTTCAGCCAGCCGGCTGTTGATGGCGCCGACAAGCGAAGGCAGTCCGCCCGCAGTGAAATCATCGGAAAGGACCGCCGCATCGTTGCGAATGGCAATTTCCACCTGCCGTTGCAGCAGCGCCGCGGTGGAATACCAGACGGAAAAGGCCAGCGCGAAGGCGCTCAAGCCAAAAATGGTCGCATAGACGATGGCAAAGCGTACACCGGCGGACCGAATAAACGGCTTGCGGCGCCGCTGTTTCTCGGGCACGGCATCGTCTTGGCCGGCATCCCGGTGCCAGGTATCCCGGTGGCCGGCATCCCGTTGGCCGGAATCCCGGGGGCCGGAGCCGGCCTGGCTGCCATCGCGCGTGGAGGGTCCGCCGAATTGGCTGCCGCCGGATTCGCGCCCGGAGCCCACCGGAACGATACTTGGCCTACCGCTCATTCGTTCTCCATGAACCAATGAAAATGATCGCTAAAATGACAGCTAGCGCGTGCTGGATTGGGTGCGATCATGCGCTCAAATCGCGGCGCCTCAAACATCCTCGGCGCGCAGCATGTAACCGGCATTGCGCACGGTATGCAGCAAAGGCAGCTCGAATGGCTTATCGATCTTCTGCCGGAGCCGGGATACATGCACGTCGATCACATTCGTCTGCGGGTCGAAATGGTAGTCCCATACGCCTTCCAGCAGCATGGTTCGCGTCACCACCTGGCCGGCATGGCGCATCAGATACTCCAATAGCCGGAATTCGCGCGGCTGCAGGTCGATCTTCTGGCCGCCCCGGCGCACGCCGCGCGAAAGCAGGTCCATCTCCAGATCGCCGACGCATAATTTGGTGGTCGGCCCGTCGGTCTTGCCCCGCCGGGTCAGAGCCTCCACCCGCGCCAGCAGTTCGGCGAAGGCGAAAGGCTTGACGATGTAATCATCGCCACCCGCCTTCAACCCCTTCACCCGATCATCGACCTGGCCAAGCGCCGAGAGAAATACCACCGGCGTTGCATTATCCTGCGCCCGCAGCGTTTCCAGCAATCGCAGCCCGTCGATTCCACCCGGCAACATGCGGTCCAGGATAATGGCGTCGAAATTCTCCGACGCCGCGAGAAACAGCCCATCGCGGCCGTTATCGGCATGTTCAACAGTGTGGCCGGCCTCGCGCAGGCCCTTTACCACAAAGCCTGCAACATCCTTGTCGTCTTCCACGACCAGTATCCGCATCCTAACCTCCCAGTTGCACTGGCCGGGGCGCGAGCGCCGCCGGCTGGTCGTATATATGGCTGTTCCGCAGGATTTGTAATGTTACCTTAACACCGATGGGACCGAGGCGACGGGAATTTCCCTCTGAACCGGGCCAAGCCGAAGATATGAACGAAGTTTAATGACTGCAACCATCCTGGCCGGAGCGCAACCCGGATGCTAACCGCTCCCTCGGCGAGCGGTGCATTACAGCCTATTATTCCGATCGGTAGTTGAAAAAACCGTTCTGTCCCACGACATCGGGGCCAGGTTCACGAAGTTCAGCAGGAGGTTCAACCATGGCGCACCGCGTCGATCCGAAAGACATCGATCTCGAATACTTAAGAAACGAATTCAAGCGCTTTCGCTCCGACATCGTCGGCGTCAAGGACAAGCTCAGCGGCAATGCCTCGGACGCGCTGGACCAGATCAGCGGCTACCTCAATGGCGGCAACCTGTCGTCTCGCATCTCCAGCATCGAGGCCGAACTCGAAACCCTGGCCAGCAAGGTCAAAGGCTATAGCAAGGAAGGGGTTAACCGGCTGGAGGGCACCGTCGCCGAGCGGCCGATTGCCTCGGTCGCCATTGCTTTCGGGGTCGGCCTGCTGGCGGCGCAATTCTTCCGCCGCTAAAGGTTACGCGCAACAACAAGCTGAAAGCCCTCGCCCATGAGCATTCCAGGCCGCGCCGAAGCGGCGCTAAAGGGTCTGGCACTCATCGCCGCGCTTGGCGCGGCGGTGCTCGCCATCCTGCTCGGCGGGCTGGGCTTTCTGATCGCCGGCTTCTTTCTCTGGATCGAACGCTTTCAAGCCCATGACGCCGCCGCCGCGATTACCGGCGGCGTGCTGTTCGCGCTTGCCATCATCATCGCCGCCGCCGGCCGCGCCATTCTACGGCGAGTCAAAAAAAAGCAGCCGCCTTTGTTGTCGGAGTTGACCGGCATCATCGCCACGGCCGGTCGCATCGCCGGCCTGTTGATCCGCAAGGATCCCCGCAAATCCATGGTCATCGCGATCATCGCCGGCGCGCTCGCGGAATATATTACCAGCGGGGATAAGCGGAAGAACTAAAGGCGGCGAAATAGGCCGCACCTGCCAAAAAAGGAGGATGCACTGCACAATCCGCAAATCCATTACTGGCATCTCTGGACCGACGCGCATGGCGTCAGCCATCAGTTACAATGCGTGCTGGAAGATTTCGCGTTCAAAGGCGTCGGCGATGCCGATCCGCAATGGAACAACCGGCAGCCTCGCGGCGAATCCACCGTGGTTTTCACCGTGCAGCCGGTGGGCTGGGTTGGCGAATGGCATGAAAATCCCGCGCCGCAATGGATCGTGCCGCTTTCCGGCTCCTGGTGGGTTGAGGCCATGGATGGCACCCGCATCGATTTCGGTCCCGGCGAAATTTCCTTGGGCGAAGACCAAGGCTGCATCGCAGACGCGCAAGGGCGCAAGGGCCACCGCTCCGGCGTCAATGGCGAGCAGCCGGCCGTGTTGATGACCGTGCAGCTTCATATCCCGCCGGTTCATGAACCTGGCCATTTCAAATAGCGCCATGCAGGGGTTCCTCATCGAGGACGAGGTTTTCGCCAGCCTGGTGCTTCCCAACGCGCCCCTGGAATTGCTGGCGGAAGGTTTCCGCTGGCTGGAAGGCCCGGTCTGGTTTGCCGACCACCAGCTTCTGCTGTTCAGCGACATCCCCAATGACCGCATCATGCGCTGGACCGAGGCTGGCGTTTCAACCTTCCGCGCTCCCTCGCATTTCAGCAACGGCCAGACCCGCGACCGCCAAGGGCGCCTCATCACCTGTTCGCACCAGAATCGAAACGTCACCCGCACGGAGATCGACGGCGCCACCTCCGTGCTCGCCGATCAATTTGAAGGCAGGAAGTTGAATTCCCCCAATGATGTTGTCGTGAAGTCAGACGGTTCCGTATGGTTTACCGATCCGCATTACGGCATCAACACCGATTATGAAGGCGGCAAACAGCTAGCCGAGCTGCCGCCTTGCGTCTACCGCCTGGACCCTTCGGGGCATCTGTCCATTGCCGCCGATGAATTCGAAGGCCCGAACGGCCTATGTTTTTCGCCCGATGAATCCTTGCTCTACATCACGGAATCCGGCCCGCAATTCGCGGTGGAGCCGCACAGGGTCATTCGCGTTTTCGATGTTTCCGCCGATGGAACCGCGCTGGGCGAGGGGCGGGACTTCCATAAAATCAGCCCCGGCTTTGCCGATGGCATACGTTGTGACGAAGCCGGGCGCATCTGGAGCAGCGCCGCCGACGGCGTGCATTGCATCGCGCCGGACGGTAAATTGCTTGGCAAAATTCTGGTTCCGCAAACCGTATCCAATCTCTGCTTCGGCGGCCGCAACCGTTCGCGTTTGTTCATCTGCGCCGGCCAGCGTCTGTTTGCCATCACCACCAACACCCGCGGATGCGCGGCGCCGTGAGCGGCCCGGCGCCCAGCCCGGCACCCGGCAGCCCGGCGCCCGAAAGCCCGGTGCGGGCCACCGCCCTGATACGCATCGCCCGCAACGTGCCCAATCTGTACGAAACCGGGAAATTCTACATCGAGGTTTTGGGTTTCCATCCAAGCGGCCTGCCAGAGGAAGACGCGGAACTCGCCGAACTGCTGCAAGTCAGAAAAGCGCTTCGTCTGCGGCTGAATTCGGGAAATCAGGAGTCTGGCAATCAGGAGTCTGGCAATCAGGAGATCGAACTCACGCAATGTTTTCCTCAAGGCGCCTCATGCATGCCCGCAGCCGCCAATTTTGTCGACTTCCAGCACATCGCCTTGCTCACGCCCGACATTCACGCCGCCTACGCCAAGGCCATCGAAAACGGCGCGGAGCCGATCTCCGATGATGGTCCGGTCGAACTTCCTTCCCTCTCCGGCGGCGTTACCGCGGTAAAATTTCGCGACCCTGATGGCCATCCCTTGGAATTTCTACAAAAACCCGGATTTGGATTCGCTCACTCCGCCATCAGCGTCGGCAACGTCAACCGGAGCGTGGCGTTCTACAGCGCAATCGGGGTTTCGTTGGATACCAGCCAGGTGAATTACGGCCCGGAGCAGGATGCGCTCGATGGGTTGGAGAACACAAAGCTGGATGTGGTCGCGCTGCGCCCGAAGCGGCCGAGCCCGCATGTCGAGCTGCTTTGTTACCGCAGCCCCAGAGCAGTTCCCTGCCACTGGTCGGTCAGGGATATCTGCGCCGACCGGCTGGTTTTCGCGGCCGATGCAGCGGGGTTACGGCTCATGCGCGATCCCGATGGGCATGTGGTGTTGCTGGATGGACGGTAAGGCCTACCTTGTTAGTCAGTCTGCGCGCGGCGCAGCTCCGCCTCGCGCGCCAGGCTGCGGTAGCTGCGCAGGCTGAAGGGCAACATCCCAACATAGATGATGCCGGCCAAAGCGGCGGCGGCAAAAGGGTCTGCCAGCAAAACGGCGGCAAAAACCACGACCCCAAGTAGCAACGGCAATACCGAAGCGGTCGGCACCTTGAAATTTTTAAAGCTCCAGACCGGCAGGGTGGAGACGCATAAAACTGCGGCGCCGGCCAAAGCGGCGCCGCAGAAAAGCGGGAAACCCGCCACCTCGCGCAACCAGATCAGGTGCAGTTTATCGGCCTCCAGCCCCAAGGCGAGCGGAAACAGGGCCAGCAGCGCGCCGGCCGGCGCGGGGACGCCGGTAAAGAAGTTATAGGCAAAGGCAGCCGGTGGCGCAGTATCCAGCGCCGCATTGAAGCGGGCCAGGCGCAGCGCCATGGCGGAGGTGAACATCAACGGCGGCAAAAACCCGATGGCGCCCCAGTTCTGCAGCGACCAGAGATAGAGAATCAACGCCGGCGCGATGCCAAAGCAAAGGAAGTCCGCCAGCGAATCAAATTCCGCGCCGAAGCGGGAGGTAGCTTTCAACAGCCGGGCAAGGCGGCCATCCAACCCGTCAATGGCGCCGGAGACCGCAACCGCCATCACCGCGTTCCCGAACTTGCCATCCAGCGCGAAGCGGATGGAGGAAAGCCCGATGCACAGACCCATCAGCGTCATCAGATTGGGCAGCATCTTGTTAAAGCTGGGCCCTGTCAGGCGCGGCCGCCGGGCTGGCTTTCGGCGGCCGAGCCGCACGACATTCGGGTTGGGGGTTTCGCTCATCAGTACGCCTATAATGTATCCAGGATGGGATCGGCAGCAATAACCGCGAAATTGGCGATTACCGTCTCGCCACCGATCATGCGCTGCCCGGCAGCAACCAGCGGCGCCGTGCCCTCCGGCAGATAAAGATCCGTGCGGCTGCCGAATCGGATGATCCCGATCCGCTCGCCGGGATAAAGAACCTGGCCTGCGACAACGCTGCACACAATTCGCCGCGCGATCAGCCCGGCGATCTGCACCACCGCGATGTCTTGCCCGCCTGGCAGATGCAGAACGATGCCATTGCGCTCGTTCTCATCCGAAGCCTTGTCATCGGCGGCGGAGAGGAATTTGCCGGCGTGATAG
>JAMFRY010000141.1 GCA_026225015.1 Alphaproteobacteria bacterium | reverse complement strand
CGCCGGCGGGGAGCAGAAAGCCACGCTCCGCCGCGCCGACCGAAAACCCGGCGAGGTCGTAATCGCCCGCCGCATACATCCCCGGCATTTCCGCCGTCTCGCCGCCCACCAGCGCGCAGCCGGCGATTTTGCAGCCCTCCGCGATCCCGGCGATCACCTTCCCCGCCGCCGCCACATCCAATGCGCCGGTGGCGAAATAATCCAGGAAAAACAACGGCGCTGCGCCCTGCACAACCAGATCGTTCACGCACATCGCGACCAGATCGATGCCGACAAATTCGTGGATGCCGGTTTCGATGGCGATTTTCAGCTTGGTGCCCACCCCATCGGTGGTGGAAACCAGGATCGGGTCGGTAAATCCCGCCGCCTTCAGGTCGAACAAGGCGCCGAACCCGCCGATCCCGCCCAGCACGCCGGCCCGCAACGTCGCCTTGGCCAGCGGCTTGATCGCGTCCACCAGCGCATCACCCGCCTCGATATCGACACCGGCTTGCGCGTAGGTCACGCTGGTCATATTCGCTCCCGATGCGCTAAGTCAGTGGCATGACGTCAAGACACCGACATTCGTTCAGCGCGGCTAGATATAGCGCGCCTTTCACCATAGCCCACCCCGCCACGCAATGTCTGCCCAACCCGGCGCCTGGCACGCCCGGATGGCGGGGATGACCTATCTGACAGAGCGGCGGCAGGTGCGATGGCAGCGCTTTGCACTGGTTGTCGCCTTTTTGCTTATTTTCTGGTTCTGCCTGCGGCTGTTTTCCTCCATCCTCACCCCGTTCGTGGTGGCCGCCGGACTGGCCTATTTTCTCGACCCGGTGGCGACGAGGTTGGAGCGGCTGGGCGTTGGCCGCCCGGCCGGCGCCTTCATTATCCTGGTTGTCGCCATCCTCATCGTGGTTATTTTCGCGCTGCTGTTTTATCCGGTCATCGCCTCGCAGGCCGCCGCCTTTGCGACCAACCTGCCATCCTACATCAAAACCGCGCAAAGTGACTTCGGCAAAATCGTCGCGCAGCTTGAGCACCGGCTGGGTCCCGGCGCGATGAGCCAGAAGCTCAACGATATCGCCGCTAATCAGGCCGGCGCTATCGTCTCCTTCGCCGGAACTGCCGCCAGCAATATCATCGGCAGCGGCTTTGCGGTGGTGAATATCCTGGCGCTGCTGGTCATCACCCCGATCGTCGGGTTTTACTTCCTGCGCGATTGGCCCGCCATCATCCGCCATGTCGATACCTGGCTGCCCCGGCCTTACGAGGGCGTGATTCGGGCCCAGGCCATCGAGGTGAATCGCATCCTTTCGGCCTGGATCCGCGGCCAGGCGATTTGCTGCGTCATCCTCGCGGCCATCTATGCTCTCGGCCTCACCATTATCGGCCTGGATCTCGGCCTTATCGTTGGCCTTACCGCCGGATTTCTTTCCTTCATTCCCTATGTAGGCACCGCCGTGGGCGCCTGCAGCGCGTTGTTGCTGGTGCTCTCGCAATCGCCCGGCTGGAATGGCGTGATCGAGGTTGGCGTTGTCTTTGGCGTGGGCCAGGGACTCAATGACTACGTCATCCAGCCGCGCTTCCTGGGCGGCCGGGTCGGCCTGCCGGCGGTGTGGGTGATTTTCTCGCTGCTGGCCGGCGGCGCCACGTTCGGCTTTCTCGGCATCATGCTGGCGGTGCCGGCCGCCGCCACCATCGGCGTGCTCGCCCGGTTCTGGCTGCGGCGCTATCTGCAGAGCCCGCTTTATCTGGACCTGCCGCCGGCGCTGGATGCCCCTCCAGAGACATGAGCCAAACCATGCGGCAACTGATTTTGCCTTTTGCCGAGGTGCCAGGCTACCGGCAAGAGGATTTTTGCGCCGCACCCTGCAACGCGCTGGCGCGAAGCTGGCTGGAAAAACCGGAAGCCTGGAGCAATGGCCGCATGGTGCTGTGGGGCGAGCCGGGTTGCGGTAAATCCTTTCTGCTGCATCTCTGGGCGAAGGCGGTTGGCGCTGTCGTTTACCAAGGGTCTGAATTGCGCGGCCTTCCCGCTTTACCCGCCACAGACATCGCCGTTGACGATTCCGATATCGTGCCGGAGGAGGCGGCGTTGCTGCATCTGTTGAACGCCGCCACCGAGGCCGGCCATTCGGTGCTGCTCACTGCGCAAACGCCGCCCGCCCGCCAGGAATACCAACTTCCCGACCTTGCCAGCCGGCTGCGCGCCAGCCTCGCCGTGGAAATTTCGCCGCCAGATGATGCCATGCTAAACGGGCTGTTGTTTCACCTGGTTTCGGCGCGGCAGCTCGCCCTCACGCCCCAGCTCAGCCAGTTTCTGCTCACACAACTGCCGCGCACGCCGGCCGCCTTGCGCGAGGCGGTCGCCCGGCTGGATCGCGCCAATCTGGCCGCGGGGGGCAAAATTACCCGCGCGCTGGCCGCCGGCATCCTGGCCGATCTGATTGGTTCTTGATTTTGTAACTATTCTCGGCGGACAAATCAGGCCAAAACCTGTACCCTAATGCTCACTCGCCGAGAAACCGCGTTCTGCTGTAAGGGAAGCACATGGACCAGGTCAGTACGGCGCTTGCCGCCGAAATCACCCCGGAATCGCCCGCCCGCTTCATCAACCGCGAGCTTTCCTGGCTCGACTTCAATTTCCGCGTGGTCGCCGAGGCGGAAAACCCACACCATCCGTTGCTGGAGCGCTTGCGGTTTGTTTCGATCAGCGCCTCCAATCTGGACGAATTCTATTCGGTCCGCGTCGCCGGGCTGATCGGCCAGGCGCGCGCCGGCTTTCTGGAACGCTCGCCCGATGGGTTGACGGCCGCGCAACAGCTCAGCGCCATCAATGCCCATTCGCACAGCCTGATTGCCGCGCAGCAGACGGCCTTCGGCAATTTACGCAAATTGCTAGGACAAGCCGGCATCGCGATCTGCCCGCCAGTTTCGCTCACCTCCGAAGACGCGCAGTTCCTGGATTCCTATTTCATGGAGCGCGTCTTTCCGGTCCTGACTCCGCTTGCCATCGACCCGGCACATCCCTTTCCCTTCATTCCCAATATGGGCCTGGTGCTCGCCCTGAAACTCGCCCGCGACGATGACCAGGGGATGATGTCGGCATTGATTCCAATGCCGGCGCAGGTCGAGCGCTTTGTCCGCTTGCCCAGGGAATCCGGCCGTGAAGCAGATGGTCCCATCCGCTTTGTGATGCTGGAAGATCTGGTAGGCATGTTCATGAACCGGCTCTTCCCCGGCTTTCGCCCGCAGGGCTCCGGCCTGTTCCGGCTGATCCGCGACACCGATGTGGAGTTCGAGGAAGAGGCCGAGGACCTCGTGCAGTCCTACGAAACCGCACTGAAGCGCCGGCGCCGCGGCGTCGCCATTCTGCTGACCATCCAGGCCGACATGCCGGAGGACTTACGCGAGCTGGTGATCAGCGAAATCGACGCCCCGCATGACGAGATCTACGTCGAAGGCGGGATGATCGGCTTGGTAGATGTCAAACAGCTGATCGTCGAAGACCGCCGCGACCTGCAATTCGCTGCCTATACGGCGCGCTTCCCGGAGCGCATCCGCGACTTTGCCGGCGACTGCTTTGCCGCCATCCGCGCCAAGGACATCCTGGTGCATCACCCGTTCGAGAGCTTCGACGTCGTGGTGCAATTCCTGCGGCAGGCTGCGTCTGACCCTGCGGTGGTTGCCATCAAGCAAACGCTGTATCGCACCAGCCGCGACTCGCCGATCGTGAAAGCCCTGATCGAGGCGGCCGAGGCCGGCAAATCCGTTACCGCCATGGTGGAATTGCGCGCGCGTTTCGACGAGGAAGCGAATATTCGCCTCTCCCGTTCCATGGAAGCTGCCGGCGTGCAGGTGGTGTTCGGCTTCGTTGGCCTGAAAACCCATGCCAAGGTCTCCTATGTGGTGCGGCGCGAGGGTGGCACGCTGCGACCCTATGCGCATTTCGGCACCGGCAATTACCATCCGATCACCGCGCGCATCTATACCGACCTCTCCTTTTTCACCTGTGACCCGGCGCTGACCCGCGATGCCGCCCGGCTGTTCAATTATATGACCGGCTATGCCAGGCCGGAGGCGATGGAGCAGCTTGCTTTCTCGCCCTTGACCACCCGCAAGACCATCGGGGCGCTGATCGATACCGAAATCACCAATGCCAAAGCCGGCAAACCCAGCGGCATCTGGCTGAAAATGAATTCCCTGGTCGATGACCGGCTGATCGACCATCTCTACGACGCTTCGCGCGCCGGGGTGCCGATCACCATCGTGGTGCGCGGTATATGCTGCCTGCGCCCCGGCGTGCCGGGATTATCTCCGACCATTCGCGTTAAATCCATCGTCGGGCGGTTTCTGGAACATGCCCGCGTCTGCGTATTTGCCGATGGCCACAAGCTGCCCTCGCGCGAGAACAAGGTGTTCATCTCCAGCGCCGACTGGATGGCCCGCAACATGGATGGCAGAGTCGAAACCTTCGTGCCGATCCATAATCCGACAGTCCATGCGCAAATTCTCGACCAGATCATGGTGGTGAATATCCGCGACGACGCGCAGTCCTCGGAACTGCGCGCCGATGGCTCATGGGTGCGGGTAACCCCCGGCAATCTGCCGGTCTCGGCGCATGAATATTTCATGACAAACCCAAGTCTTTCTGGCCGGGGCAAAGCATTAACCAAAGCTGATTCGGAGCGGCAGAGGAAGAAAATATATAAGTTATTAAGGTTTGATAAAAGGAAAAGAAGGAAGAAGAAATAAACAGATTGT
>JAMFRY010000140.1 GCA_026225015.1 Alphaproteobacteria bacterium | reverse complement strand
TTTGACGCTTGTTGTAGAACGCGACGTTAATCAGAACACGACGACCGAGCGGATCGACTTGCCCTCGTGCATCAGATCGAAACCCTTGTTGATCTCCTCCAGTTTGAGAACGTGAGTAATCATCGGATCGATCTCGATCTTGCCGTTCATGTACCAGTCGACGATTTTCGGCACGTCGGTCCGGCCCCTGGCGCCGCCGAAGGCCGTGCCTTTCCAGGTTCGGCCGGTCACCAGTTGAAAGGGCCGCGTCGCGATTTCCTGGCCGGCCCCGGCCACGCCGATGATGATGGAGGTGCCCCAGCCGCGATGGCAACATTCCAGCGCCTGGCGCATCACTTTTACATTGCCGATGCATTCGAAACTGTATTCTGCGCCGCCATCCGTAAGATTGACGAGGTAGGGAACCAGGTCTTCGCCGATCTCGGCCGGGTTGACGAAATGCGTCAGGCCAAATTTTTCGGCCATGGGTTTGCGTGCGTTGTTCAGATCCACGCCGATGATCATATTGGCGCCGGCGATGCGCGCGCCTTGGATCACGTTCAGCCCGATCCCGCCTAAGCCGAACACCACGACATTATCGCCCGGCTGCACCTTGGCCGTGTTGAACACCGCACCGATGCCGGTGGTGACGCCGCAGCCGATATAGCAGATTTTATCGAAGGGCGCGTCTTCCCGCACCTTCGCCAGCGCAATCTCCGGCAGCACGGTAAAATTCGCGAAAGTCGAGCAGCCCATATAGTGCATCACGGGGGCGCCCTCGCAGGAGAAGCGCGAGGTGCCGTCTGGCATCACGCCCTTGCCTTGGGTCGCGCGAATGGCGGTGCAGAGATTGGTCTTGCGCGAGGTGCAGGATTTGCAATTGCGGCATTCCGGCGTGTAGAGCGGAATCACGTGGTCGCCCTTTTTCAAGGAGGTAACGCCCGGGCCGATCCCCACCACAATGCCCGCACCCTCATGGCCGAGAATCGCCGGAAACAGGCCTTCGGGGTCGGCGCCGGAGAGGGTGTATTCATCGGTATGGCAGATGCCGGTGGCCTTTATCTCCACCAGCACCTCGCCGAATTTCGGGCCCTCGAGTTCCACGGTCTCGAGCGACAAAATTTTCCCCGCCGCGCGCGCTACGGCCGCCCTGGTTTTCATGTCTCGCCTCCTTTGAATACGCTTGCCGGGTAGCCTTGCGCGAAAAGCAGGCTGCGTAAATCGGTGTGTTCGATCTGGTTCGTCACCTCGGAAGCGACGATGGGTTTGGCGTGATAGGCCACCCCCAGCCCGGCCTCCTTCAGCATCGCCAGGTCATTGGCGCCGTCGCCTACAGCCAACGTGGCGGCCAATTGCACGCCGCGTTTTTCCGCGAGTTCCTTCAGCGTCGCCAATTTCGTGTCGCGGTCTAAAATCGGTTCGCCGACTTCGCCGGTCAGGGAAGAACCGTCATCGAGCAGGGTGTTGGCGCGGTGCAGATCGAAGCCCAGTTCGGCCGCCACCCTTTCGGTGAAAAAGGTGAAGCCGCCGGAAACCAAAGCGGTGGTCGCGCCGAAGCTGCGCATGGTGGCAACCAGCATCCGCGCGCCGGGTGAGAATTGCGTCGCCGCCCAGGTCCGTTCCAGCGCCGAGATGTCGAGGCCCTTCAGCATCGCCACGCGCTCGCGCAACGCGGTGGCAAAGTCGATCTCTCCATTCATCGAGCGCTTGGTGATCTCGGCGATCCGGTCTTTGATGCCCGCTTGCGCCGCGATCTCGTCCAGGGTTTCGGAGGTGACGATGGTGCTGTCCATATCCGCGACCAGAACCGCCTTGCGCCGGCCGCGATAGCGGCTCACCAGCACGTCGATGGGTTTATCCCCCAGCGCCATTTTGAGCCTGGCGATATCCGGGATTTTTTTTACGGTGAACTCGCAGGCTTCGCCTTCGGCAAGCCAGGTCAGATGCCGGCCTTCGCAATATTCCCGGGCGATGCCGGCGAGGGCGGTGGTGAGCGAACCGGCTTGCAGCGATGCGACGAGCGTGACGATATGAGACATGGGTGAAGCTGGTAGGACAGGGAGCGCCGGCTCGGCAAGCGAGGAGAAAAAACTCATCATCGTCGCCGGCCCGACCGCCAGCGGGAAATCGGCGCTGGCGCTCCACCTCGCGGAACGACTGAACGGCGTGATCATCAATGCCGACGCCATGCAATGCTATGCGGAGCTGCGCGTCCTTACCGCCAGGCCGAGCGAGGCGGATGAAGCCGCGGTCCCGCATTGTCTCTACGGCGTGCTGCCGGCCTCGACCCCAGGCAATGCCGCCTGGTGGCGTAAAGCCGCGCTGGAGGTGCTTGGAAAAGCGCGAGAGGAATGCAGGACTCCCATCCTTTGCGGCGGCACGGGCATGTATCTGCACGCGCTGCTGCACGGCATTGCCGAAATTCCCGACCCCGGCCCGCAAGCCAGGGCCGAGGCCCGCAATTTTCTCGCGGCCGAGGGACCACAAGCCCTGCATGCGAGATTGCTGGAGGTGGACCCCGAAACCGGGGTAAAAATCCGACCATCGGACAGCCAGAGACTGGCGCGTGCTTATGAAGTCTGGCTTGGTACCGGCCTGGGTCTGTCCTATTTTCAGTCGCAACCCACTGAAAAACTTGCCTTCTGGTCGCCTGGCATGATCCTGCTCGACCCGCCGCGCGAGGAATTGCGCGAAGCGGTGGAAAGCCGGTTTGCCGCCATGCTCGAAGCCGGGGCGCTGGAAGAAGTTCGGGCATTGCTGGCGAAAAAGCTTGATCCCGCTTTGCCGCTGATGCGCGCTCATGGCGTGCCGGAACTCACCCCCTATTTAAGTGGCGAGTCAACGCTGGAAGCCGCCAGCCGGCGCGCCGTGTTGGCCACGCATCAATATACCAAACGGCAGGCGACCTGGTTCCGGCACCAAAAACTGGTTAACAATCCTGCCATGCATACAATACATTCACGAATAACCGATTTTGCGCAACTTTCGGAAAGTATCACGACAAATATTGATAATTTTATGAACATCCAGGGTTGACGCCGCCTGCCGTAAAGGTTACCCACCCAATCTATCCCATTGAAGCTCAGGACACCCGACGCATGGACGGCTCAGTAATGGCACCCGAAATCATGAAATCCGGCGCGGAGGCGCTGCTTCGCGCCCTCAAGGCGCAGGGGGTGGATGTCATTTTCGGCTATCCCGGCGGCGCGGTATTGCCGCTCTACGATGCATTGTACCAACAGAACCATATCCGCCACATCCTGGTTCGGCATGAGCAGGCGGCCGTGCACGCGGCGGAGGGTTATGCGCGCTCCACCGGCAAGGTAGGTGTGGTGCTCGTCACCTCCGGTCCCGGCGCCACCAATGCCGTTACCGGGCTGGTGGATGCGTTGATGGACAGCATCCCCATCGTCTGCCTTTCCGGTCAGGTGCCGACACATCTGATCGGCAATGACGCCTTCCAGGAAGCCGACACCACCGGCATCACCCGGCCCGCGACCAAGCATAATTATCTAGTGAAAAAGAGCGGCGATCTGGCGCGCGTGGTGCATGAGGCTTTTTACGTGGCCCGCACCGGCCGCCCCGGACCGGTGCTGATCGACCTGCCGAAGGACATTCTCATCGCGCCGGCGCCGTATAGCGAGCCAAGCAGCCAGCCGCATCGCAGCTACCGGCCGCGGACCGAGCCGGACCCGAAAATGATCGACGCGGCCATCGCCTTGCTCAAACGCGCCGAGCGGCCGATCATCTATACCGGCGGCGGAGTCATCAATGCCGGGCCGGGAGCCTCCCGGCTGTTGCTGGAATTTGTCCGGCTCACCGGCTTTCCCTGCACATCGACGTTGATGGGCCTTGGCGCCTACCCGGCATCGGACCCGCAATTCCTCGGCATGCTGGGCATGCACGGCACCTACGAATCCAACCTGGCCATGCATGGCGCGGATGTGATGCTGAATCTCGGCGCCCGGTTTGATGATCGCGTCACCGGCCGGCTGAATGCGTTCTCGCCCGGCTCGAAGAAAATCCACGCCGATATCGATCCTTCCAGCGTGAATAAATCGGTCGCGGTGGATGTTGCCATTATCGGCGATGCCGCGGAGATTTTGCGCGCACTGATCCTGGCGTGGAAGGCCGATGAAATTCGCTATAACCGCGAGCCGCTCGCCAAATGGTGGCAGCAGATCGATGTGTGGCGCGCCAAGAACTGCATGCGCTTCACGCAATTGCGCGATCCGGGCAGCATCATCAAGCCGCAATACGCCATTGAGCGCCTGTACAAAGCCACACGGGCGCAGGCGAAGGAGACCTACATCACTACCGAAGTCGGCCAGCACCAGATGTGGGCCGCCCAGCATTTCAAATTCGAAAAACCCAATCGCTGGATGACCTCGGGCGGCTTAGGGACGATGGGCTACGGCCTGCCATCCGCCATGGGCGTGCAGGTAGCGCATCCGGATGCGCTGGTGATCGACATTGCCGGCGAGGCCAGCATTCTGATGAACATTCAGGAGATGGGCACGCTCGCCCAGTACCGCCTGCCGGTGAAGATTTTCATCCTGAACAACCAGTATATGGGCATGGTGCGGCAATGGCAGGAATTGCTGCACGGCAACCGCTATTCCGAAAGCTATTCGGAAGCGCTGCCGGATTTCGTCAAACTCGCGGAGAGTTTCCACGCCGTTGGCTTGCGGGCGGAGAAGGTTGAAGATCTGGATCGGGTGATTGCCGAGATGCTGGCCGTGGATAAGCCGGTGATCGCCGATATCTGCGTCGATCAGAAGGAAAATGTTTTCCCGATGATCCCCTCCGGTGCGGCGCATAACGAAATGCTGCTGGGGCCTGAGCATAAGGATAACGGCTTTGCCGGCAACAGCGTCACCGATGAAGGCTTGGTGCTGGTCTGATGCCCGTTACCGATACGAGCTTGCGTTCCGCCACGATTTCGATCCTGGTGGAGAATGAATCTGGCGTGCTGGCGCGGGTTATCGGCCTGTTCTCGGGCCGGGGCTATAATATTGATAGCCTGACTGTTGCCCCGGTGGAGCGTGATGGTTCGAAGAGTCGCATCACCATCGTGACGCAGGGCACCGAAATGGTGATCGAACAGATCAAGGCGCAGCTGGACCGGCTGGTGCCGGTGTACAAGGTGCTGGATCTGTCCGAAGGGCCGCATTTGTCGCGTGAACTGGCGCTGATAAAAGTGCTGGGGACGGGCGAGAAACGCGCCGAGGCTTTGCGGCTGGCGGATGCGTTTCGGGCGCGTGTTATCGATGCGACGACGGAGAGTTTTACCTTCGAGTTGACCGGGGCGACGGACAAATTGGACGCGTTTTTGGATTTGATGCGGCCGGTTGGGTTGGCGGAAGTTTCGCGTACTGGGGTGGCGGCGAT
>JAMFRY010000139.1 GCA_026225015.1 Alphaproteobacteria bacterium | reverse complement strand
CCCGATCTGGTGCTGTGCACGCTGGATGATGGCGCCTCTTTAGGCATGGAATTCACGGTCGATCTCGGCCGCGGCTATGTGCCAGCTTCGGCCAACCGTCCGGAAGACGCGCCGATCGGGCTTATTCCCGTCGATGCGATCTATTCGCCGGTGCGGCGCGTCTCCTATCGCGTCGAACAGACCCGCGTCGGCCAGGTGACCGACTATGACAAGCTGATCTTGCAGGTTGAAACCAACGGCGCCATTACCCCGGAAGATTCCGTGGCTCTGGCGGCCCGCATTCTGCAGGACCAGCTCGGCATGTTCGTCAACTTCGAGGAGCCGCAGCGCCTGCGCCCCGAGGAGCCGCGCATCGAGCTGCCGTTCAATGCCAATCTGCTCCGCAAGGTGGACGAGCTGGAACTCTCGGTCCGCAGCGCCAACTGCCTGAAGAACGACAATATCGTCTATATCGGCGACCTGGTGCAGAAGAGCGAGCAGGAGATGCTGCGCACGCCGAATTTCGGCCGCAAATCGCTCAACGAAATCAAGGAAGTGCTGACCGCGATGGGACTTTCCTTAGGGATGACGGTGACCGACTGGCCACCCGAAAATATCGAGGAACTCGCCAAGCGTTCGGACCAGCCTTTTTAAAGCTTAAGCAGGAACATTCATCATGCGTCACGGTCTTTCCGGGCGGAAGCTCGGCGTCACCTCCTCCCATCGCGCTGCCATGTTCCGAAACATGGCGGTAGCTCTGATCAAGCACGAGCAGATCACCACCACGCTCCCGAAGGCTAAGGAACTGCGCCCGGTGGCGGAGAAGCTGGTCACCTTGGCCAAGCGCGGTGGGTTGCACGCCAAGCGCCAGGCATTCAACCAATTGCGCGACGAAAAGATCGTGGCCAAACTGTTCGACGCGCTGGCGGATCGCTACAAGACACGTCAAGGTGGCTATACCCGCGTGTTGAAAGCCGGGACACGCTATGGCGATGCTGCCGATATGGCCGTGATCGAATTCGTCGATCGCAACCCGGATGCGAAGGGCCTGGATAGCGGGCCCGTGCAGCAACAGGCCGAGGAAGAGACTGCGGAATAGTTGCGCTCCTCATGTTTTTCGAAAAACCCGGCGTGAGCCGGGTTTTTTATTGGAAATTCAGCGGCGGTGTTACATTTTGGGTGAGTGATGGATGCGCAGCCAGACCCGTTGAAATGGTTCTCCAAACCCGCTCTGCCATTGGCTTGGCGGAATGGCGCTGTGCTGCAAAAACCTCGCCGGTTGCCGGAGGAAACCGCGATTGCGCTGACCTACAACCTTGCAACTTTTGCGGTGATGATGGCATCGCCCGGCGATCTGCAGGATTTTGCCATCGGGTTTTCCAAATCCGAAGGGATTATCGAGGATATCTCCGAGATCGAGGATCTGGAGATACTCTCGATCTCGACCGGCATCGAGTGCCGCATCACGCTGAACACGGAGCGCCGCGCCGTGCTCGATGCGCGCAGGCGCCGGATTGCCGGGCCGGTGGGCTGCGGCCTGTGCGGGATGGATTCGCTTGAGCAGGCAACGCTGCAGGCGAGACGCGTGAACTCGCCGCTGCGCATACCTGCGTCTTTAATCGGGGAAGCGCTGGCCGCGGTGGAAGCGCAGCAGACGTTGAACCAGGAAACCCATGCGGTGCACGCGGCCGCCTTCATCAATGCCGCCACCGGCGCCTTGCTGCTGCGTGAGGATATCGGCCGGCACAATGCGCTGGACAAGCTGATCGGCGCGGCCATGAGCAAAGGCGAGTCGGCAAATGAGGGCGCGTTACTCCTGACAAGCCGCGTTTCAATCGAGTTGATTCAAAAAGCCGCGATGTTCGGCGCCCCAGTCTTGGCGGCGATCTCCGTACCCACGGCGCGGGCCGTGCGCGAAGCGCAGGCAGCTTGTATCACCCTGATCGGCGTGGCCCGGCGCGACGGGTTTGAAATTTTTTCGCATCCCGAGCGGATTTTACTGGATCGCTAGCCTATAGCCTTGGCCCGTGGAATGCATCGAAATCCCCTGGATCGAAACGTCACGCGCCTTCACCGCGCTGGCGAATGATTCGCAACTGGCATTTTTCGACAGTGCCGCGCCGGGCGATGTCCGATCTGCCGTGAGCTATATCTGCACCGCGCCAATATCCGGCCTGCGCCTGGAGAATGATGCGGCGGATCCGTTTACGCAATTGGCGCGCTGGCGCGCCGCGAACCGGCCAGAAAGCTGGCGCCCGCCAACCGATTGGCCGTTTGCCTTTGTGGGTGGGGCGGCGGGGTGGATCGGCTATGATCTCGGGCGCAAGGCCGCCGGGGTGCAGAGCAGGCTGGCGCCAATCAAAGGCCTGCCAGGTGGCTGGTTCGGGCTTTATGACAGGGTAATTGGATTTGATCACTCCAGCGGGCGCGCCTGGATTCTGGCTCCGTCCAAGGCAACGTGCATATCGCTGGAGGCGCAACTGACCGCCGCGCCGGTTGCGGGGAACGCCATAACCGGATGCCCCGACTGGCAAGCCGAAACGTCGCGGGCCGGCTATGATGCGGCCATCGCCCGCTTGCACGCCTATATCGGCGCGGGCGATATTTATCAGGCGAATTTTACAACGCGTGTCACGGCGCCACGCGAAGCGGCCTTTTCTCCGGTCGCGTATTATCTGGCCTTGCGACAACTCAGCCCGGCACCCTTTGCAAATTATATCGCCTGCGCAGACGGCGTTGTCATTGCCGGCGCCTCGCCGGAACGATTTTTGCGTTTGAGTGCCGATGGGCGCGTCGAGTCCCGGCCCATCAAAGGAACCGCGAAGCGCCACAAGGATCAGGCGGTGGACGCGGCGGCGGCGCAAGCATTGCGGGAATCGTCGAAGGAGCGTGCGGAAAATCTGATGATTGTCGATCTGCTGCGTAACGATCTTGCGCAGGTCTGTGAAACCGGTTCGATCGCGGTGCCGGAGCTTTTCGCCGTGGAATCCTACGCGCAGGCGCATCATCTGGTTTCCGCCGTCACCGGGCAATTGCGTGCCGGGTCGGGGCCGGAGGATCTGCTTGCCGCCGCGTTTCCCGGTGGCTCGATCACCGGCGCGCCGAAACACCGGGCCATGCAGATCATCGACGCGTTGGAAGCTGGTCCGCGCGGCGCCTATTGCGGCATGGCCGGCTGGATCGGGTTCGACGGCGCGATGGACAGTTCCATCATTATCCGCAGTATGGTCGCCACGCCCAGCCGCCTATACGCGCAGGCCGGCGGCGGCATCACCTGGGAAAGCGAGGCAAACGCGGAATATGACGAAATGCTGCTGAAATGCTCGGCACTGCTGGCCTGCAATGGCTGATCAACCGGGCGTTTTCTGGCTGAATGGCGCGCTGCTAGCGGGTGATGCATCCTGTATCGACCCGTCGGATCGCGGCCTGCTGCTGGGAGACGGGCTGTTCGAGACCATCGCCGTGCGCCGGGGCCAGGCGCGCGACGTGCAGCGGCATTTTGCCCGGCTGCAACAAGGCTGCGCATTGCTGCGCTTGCGCCTGCCCTGGGATCTTGCAGCCGTAGAGCGGGCGCTGGATGAGGTTGCTGTCGGCAATGGCTTGCTGGAGGGCGGCCTGCGTCTGACGCTGACGCGCGGACCGGCGCCGCGCGGATTATTGCCCACGGCCGCGGCGCGGCCGACGCTGATGATCACCGGCTTTTGCCTGTCACCTGTGGCGAGCCCGGTTCGTGTCATCGTCTCCACTCAGATCAGACGCGATGCCGCCTCACCACTCAGCAGAATCAAATCTCTGAACTACCTGCCGAACATTCTGGCCCGGTTGGAGGCGGAGGATGCCAAGGTGGATGACGCCATTCTCCTGAACCAGGCAGGCTTCGTGGCGGAAGCGACAACGGGCAATATCTTCCTCAAACGCCGCGGCAAATGGCTCACCCCCTTTGTGTCGGATGGCGCGCTGCCCGGAATATGCCGCGAAAAATTTCTCGAGTCGGGCCAGGTTGAGGAGGCGCGAATACATGCCGCCTGGCTCAGCAGCGCCGAGGCGTTTTGCATCGGCAACGTGCTGTCGGTGCGGGCGGTTTCCCAGATTGGGCCGATCGCAGTTCCAACAACGGATTACCTGCGGACCGGGCCCGGTTGAAGCGGGCCGTTCATGACCTATTTGAAGATAACAAACGGGGAAGGAATTATCCATGTCCAGAATTGTTCGCTTTCATCGCATCGGCGGCCCGGAAGTCCTGCAGATCGACGCGCTGGATATCGGCCCGCCGAAAGCTGGCGAGGTCATGATTCGGGTTCGGGCGCTGGGCCTT
>JAMFRY010000138.1 GCA_026225015.1 Alphaproteobacteria bacterium | reverse complement strand
CGCTGTCGGCAATGTGATCGACCGGCTGCGCTTCGGCGCGGTGGTGGACTTCATTCAGGCGCATCTCGGCGTTTACGCGTTTTACGTGTTCAATGTCGGGGATTCGGCGATTGTCTGCGGCGTGATCGCGCTGATGGCGGAGGGCCTGTTGCGGCGAGACCCCGGCGGCGATAGGAAGGCGGCATGAAACGCAGTTTAGCTCCCCGTATCGCCGCTCTATCTCTGGCCGTCATTCTTTGTGGGTGCGGCGGCAGCGGGTTTAAAAAAACCTTCGGCCTGGAAGCCAACCCGCCCGACGCGTTCGCCGTAGGCACCCAGCCCCCGCTTTCGCTTCCCCCCGAACTGGGCCAGTTGCCGGCGCCAAATCCAGGCGAGCCCCGGCCGCAACAGAGCGATGCCGCGCAGGCGGGGCTGGATACGCTCTCCCCCGACTCCTCCATCACCCCGGCACTGGGCTCGGCGAGTACGGGCGAAGTAGCTTTGCTGGAGCAGGCTGGCCCGACGCCATCCCCCACCATCCGCGCGGATGTCAATCAAACTGCGCTGATCGAGTCCAAGCCGCCGGGATTTGTCAGCCGGTTGATGGGCAATGGCCCGACGGTGCAGCCAACGGTGGATGCCCCAGCCGAATCCCGCCGGTTGCAGGAAAACGCTGCTTTGGGCCAGCCGGCAACCAATGGCGATACGCCGGAGGATTCCAACCAGAAACCGAGCCTGTGGCGGCGTTTTCTGAATATTTTTTAGGGCATCGTAAAATGGCGGGCGATGCCCGCCCTACGAACGGGAGCTTGGTCGGCGTAAGTGATGCAGCCCGCCGAAAATTCATCACCGACAATACCGCGCTTGGGCATTCGGTGCTGGTGCCGGAGATAAAGCTGTATCTGGCAACCGAGATCACGCCGCTTTGGCACGCGAGCGAAGCGTTTTTGGAGGCCAATAACATCTCCCCGCCATTCTGGGCTTTCGCCTGGCCGGGCAGCGAGGCGCTGGCGCGTTATGTGACGGATCAGCCGCAAATCGTGGCCGGCCGGCTTGTGCTGGACTTTGCTTCCGGATGTGGTCTGGCCGCGATCGCCGCCGCCAGAGCCGGAGCGCTGAACGTAGAAGCGACAGAAATCGATCCGCTGGCCTGGAGCGCCATTGCGCTGAATGCCGAGCGCAATGCCTGCGGCGTGAGCGTGCTGGCGCAAGACGTGGTGGGAGAAACCTGCCGCTGGGACGTGATCCTCTGCGGCGATGTTTGCTACGAGGCGCCGATGACGCGGCATATCCTGCCCTGGCTGCGGCAATGCGCCCGCATCGCCACCGTGATCATCGCCGATCCGGGCCGCGCCTATCGTCCAGCGGGCGGTTTCGAGGCGCTGGAGCGGACCCTGGTGCCAACCAGCTTGGAGCTGGAGGATAGCAGCTCGCGCCTGGTCACTTTGCTGGCGCTTCAGCCGGAGAAATAGGCGCATTTTCAACGGGGCGGAGCCGTTGACCGTGATGATCCGCAGGACTAAGCAACTGCAGCATAAATTAACCTTATGAGTGGTGGTCTGCCCAAATGAAGGATGTCCGCGATGCCCTGATGGTTGGGCGCAATACGGAGGGCAAGCTGATCCGACGCCCGATTTCCCCTTTCATGCTTGGATCCGCCTACAAATTTCAAATCTCTTCGGTGACGTCATTTCTGCATAGAGTCACCGGCGTTGCCCTCGGTGCCGGGGCCGTGCTGCTCACCCTCTGGCTGG
>JAMFRY010000137.1 GCA_026225015.1 Alphaproteobacteria bacterium | reverse complement strand
TCTGAAAACTCCCACCAAAAAGGAGTTTGAATCAGATTTTCAGCCGTGCCGGAATCCCGAATGTCAACGCGCTCTAGAGCATATTTAGCGTGCGCCGCCGACCAACCCGCGCGCAGTACCTGCGTCATGAATGACGCAGGTACTAGCCAGCTCGCTGAAGGAGCTTGCTGCGCAGTAATCAGACCGCCGGCATTGCCTCGCACGGTGCTGCGTCTTGCCGGGAATGGTTGTTTTACTCAACCGGTGGCGCATTAGGTGCAGCGACGATTGCGTGAAGCCGCGCACTGTTGTTCAACTCTCATCCTCATTCCGGAGCCGGGAGAGAGGCATGGACCCAATTACCCGTTTGATGGCGATCGAGGAGATTCGCGCCCTAAAAGCCCGTTATTTTCGCTTCATCGACACCAAACTCTGGGACCGGCTGCCCGATCTTTTCACAGTGGATCTTCGAGTCATCACGCCCGAGGGCAAAATCTGGATCGAAGGCGGCGCTGCTTATGCCGCAAGCCTCAAATACGGCCTGGAGCGCGCCGTCTCCTGCCATCAGGGTTTTTCCCATGAGATCGAATTTCTGCCGGACGGCACCGCGCGCGGCATCTGGGCGATGCAGGATATCATCACCTGGGAGGACCGCCACCCGCGCGAAGGATGGAAGGCCATCAACGGCAACGGCCATTACCACGAGACCTATCGCATCGACAAAAATGCCAGCCCACGACAAAACTGGCGCATTGCAACGCTCTCGCTGACCCGCCTAAAACTTGATATCGATAAATGACCCTTTAAGCAGGAGCGTATGCATGAATAGGCTAGCCGATTTGCCACAGGCCGACCGTTTCGGCGAAGGCCGTACGAGCAATCTCTATTGGAACGAAAGCGCCTGGTTCTCTATTTCCATCCCGGAGAAAAAAATCCACGGCCTCATCCAATATTATTTCCGGACGAACATGAACATGCTCAATGGCGGCCCGGTGCTGTGGGAGCCAGGCGCCAGGTACCAGTGGAACTGCCTCTATTACGACTGGGCGCATCTGCAGGCACTGCCGGAAGGCCAGCAGAAATTCGATGTGAAATCCCGTAACAGCCTGGAAGTCCATCTGCTGGAACCGCTGAAACGCTATGCTATCCGCTACGATCAGAACCCGCTGCAAATGGACCTGATTTGGGAGGCGATCGGGCCGATGCACGAACTGAAAACCGGCAATGCCGGCCAGCAATCGACCGCCAAATTCCATATGGAACAGCCAGGCCGCATGACAGGCACGGTAAAGCTGGAAGGCATGGAATACCGCATCGATTGCTTTTCGATGCGCGATACCTCCTTTGGCGCGCGCGACTATGCCTCGCTCGCCAGCGGCGGCTATTTCTGGGGCATCGCGGAGCAAAGCGCCTTCCACGCCATCGCCATGGGCGAGGGTACGGATGGCACACCGCAAAAGGTCATCGGCGGCTTCCTTTGGAAGGATGGCGAAATGTCGAGCCTCGTCTCGGGCACACGCCGGATCACCGAATTTGGCTCCCTCGGCCCCAAACGCGTGCTGTTCGAGGCAATCGATCAACTCGGCCGCACCATCAACGCCACCGGCGAGATCGAAGATGGCCTGGTTTTCACCGGCTATACTGACCATTCCGTGCTCTGGTCGCTCTTGCAGTGGGACTGGGATGGGATAACGCATTGGGGCGACAATCAGGAATTTTGCTCCGCCGTCCGCTTCCGCAGAATCGCGCGCGGCGAGATCTCCCTGAATTAACGTCACCGTGAAATAACAAGGCAAAAACAACACCGGGAATCCCAAACAACATGCCAGGTCAGATCATCATCGTCAGCGGCACCTCAGGTGCCGGCAAATCTACCGCCTGCGAATTATTCGCCCGCCGCTCGGATGGGTTTTGGTTGCTTTATGGCATCGACCATTTCCTCGCCAACACCTACCCGGCCAAATTCGGCCATCACGGCGCCCGTTGCCGGGAGGGCATCTACGCCGAGCCGGCCAAGGAGACCGATCCCGAAGGCGCCCTGCGCTGGCGTTTTGGCAAATATGGCACGCGTGCCTTCGCGGTCTTTCACGAATGGATCGCCGCTGCCGCGGCCCAAGGCTGCAACATCATCGTCGATCATCTGATGATGCTTGACCCGCCCGTCCTGCAGGATGCGATCTGGCGGTTGCAGGGATTGCCGGTGCACTTCGTGAACCTGCGTCCCCCCTTTGAGGTGCTGATGGAACGCGTAACGAACCGCAAGATCGACAAGAAGCTGCCAACCGACATCCTGGGCGAGCAGGCCATACACAAGATCATCCAGCGCCTGGATCGACTGCGGCCCTGGTTTTATGAATCGGTCTATGACAATAGCATTTACGACCTGGAGATCGACACCGTCGAAAACAGTCCGGAGGCAGTGTGCGACCTCATCGAGGCGCGCCTACTGAAATCGCCTGGCAGCGCCTTCGAAGAATTGCGAGCGAAATATCCGCGCAATTCTGCGTAGCGGAAACCGCTGAAACCAAGTACCCTTTCAGCGAAGCCCATTACGCTCTTTTTCTGAAGAAAATGAACCAAAAAGACTTTTTTTAACCTGGGGCGAAGCATTTCACTCGCTTACTGCCGGAACGATAAAACTTTCAATTCTATACTCTGAGTTTGGGGCAGGCGGGCCATGAATACATGCGATTTGCGGCATCGGGCAGTTCGGTCGATTAACTTACGGCTCTCACCAGTTCGACGAACTTCGCCTCAATGATGAGCCGTAAGTCGCCTTCCTTGCCTTCCAGGCTAACAACCGTCGAATTCGAATCGTTGAGTACATTGGTCTTATTCTGGCTTCCCATCTCGTAAAGTCTTATCTCACCTTCGTTCGAAAGCTGAATGTTGAGGGAAGCCGTTTTTTGGTTGAGGGGGGCGGCGCTTTGTCCCATCCCCCTGTTATTCCCATGAGCTTGAGCAAGTACGTGATAGGCATCCCACGCCAGGGCGTTCCCAACCATGATGTGCGCATTCTGTTTTTGGATTATGTATGCGGGACGCTTGTCTTGTAGAACTCACCTTTTGTACCCCCTCAATGTAAGAATTGAGAAGCGGTACGAATGCTGACTGATACTTTGCGAGGTATGCCTGTCGTTTTGGGGCGTCTTCTGCCCACTTCCGTTGCTTGGCATCTCGCTCCAGTTGCGCATCCGCTTTTTCAGATTCTGTTTGTAATCCGGCGGCTTTTCGCAATGCGTCGTCAAAACTTGTCACCTTCGTACTCCGTGTAGCAGTTGTCAGTCTACAAACTTACCTACGGGCCATTCGATTCTCAATTGGAACATCATTGTGGCCTGATGGAACTATCGCACCCAGACAAGCTGACAAGAGATTGAGGCGGGTAAGCAGCTTAGGACGGTAATGTCCATAGATGCCATGCCGCGCAATGTTAGCAGCGTAGTTCAACTCAGCAACCGGGCCGCATGCCCTTGACCGTTGACGAGGGATACCGCTCGCCGATCGAAAGAGACAAAAATTTCGCCCCCCAGCCACCTGCCGTCATAGGCGATAACGCCATCCGCGAAGTCGCCGCCAACTTCGAAAAGGCGCAGGCCCGCATCGACGGCGGGGCGGTTGAGCACCACGTTGCGGGTCTCCGCCAAGCGGCGGATGGCTTGAGCAATCTCCGCGCGTGGCATCTGGTAACGGCGGGCGAGCACCCAGACAAATTCGCAGAGGGTCCGCAAGGTGATCGCGACGATGTCGGCGCGTTCAAGTATCTCTATCGCGACTCGGCCTTGGGCTTCATCATCGGCAACGATTGCGCGCAGCAATACATTCGTATCCGCCGTAATCTTCATCCCAGAGCCGCACCGGCCGCCGCTCCACTGCAGGCAATGGCTTCGTTGATTTCCTCAATCGAGAGGCGCTTGCCGTTGCCCTTGTCCCGCAGCAACCCGTATATCTCGCCAAAAGAGCCCTTTTGCCGTTCGGCTTTCAACTCGGCCCGGCCGTCCGGGAGCAAATCAAGCCTGATTTTCCCGCCCGGCTGAATCCCCAGATGCTTGAGGACTTCTTTCTTGAAGGTAACCTGGCCTCGACCAGTCACGGTTAATGTGGTCATCTTCTACCTTTCGTGAGGAAGGTTTAGCAATAATGCAATTTTCCATTATATGCAATCGGTGTTTCGAGTTGCCTTACGGGCCCACCACCTACGGCGCCGGAAACAAAGCGCTGGTGCGGCCGAGGAGGTAATAGGCGGTCAGGCCAAACCATTCATGTGCCGCCAGATCGACCATTTCCAACCGTTGCGGGAAGCTGCCATGGATCGCCGAAAGCAGGTCCGGCGCGGTTTTGTAGGCCACCGGATAGGGCTCCACTGGCCAGCCGACGCGCCGGAATATGCCAACCGAGCGGGGCATGTGCCAGGCCGAGGTGTCCAGCAGCCAAAGCTGACCAGGTTGCGGCTTTACCAGCGCTTTCAGCAACACGGCGTTCTCATAGGTGTTGCGCGATCGGCCCTCATAGACGATGCGGCTCTGATCGACGCCCAGCTCCGTGAAGAGTTCGCGCGCGACGTCGGCCTCGGCCAGTGTGCCATGCGCCAGCGCGCCGTTGCCGCCGGTGAAGGCGAGCCGCGCATCGGGATACTGACGCGCCAGATAGACCAGCGAGGTCATCCGTTCGGCATCGTCATTCAGCGTGGGTATGCCGCGCACCTTCGAGGTGTCCGGATCCACCGCGCCGCCGAGCACGATGATGCCGGCGACATTTGCGGGCAGGCTTGTCACGACCGGAAAACGATTTTCAAGCGGGCCAAGGAGCCACACTCCGATGGGCAGCAGGGCGATGGCAGAATAGATTCCCAAGGCGGTAAAGAGGCAAACAAAGCCGGCCTGCCGACGCCGCCGCAACAGCAGCAACAGTCCCGCCCAAGCCAGAATCAGCAGGGCCATGCTTGGCGCCGCCAAAATCCAAAGCAGTTTCGAGGCAAAAAACAGCAGCGTGGCAGTCATCAAGTCTCCGCTAGAGCGGTAATGGCCGAGCGTTCGAGGTTCGAACGAAGGGAAGTCTTATCCTTAACTTTTCCGCGTCACCGTAAACCGCGCCAGCAGCCGCAGCAGTTCGGCGCGCGGGCCAAAGCTATCCAGATGTGCGGCGGCCTGGTCAGCCAGATGGACAGCATGGGCGCGCGCCCGCTCCAACCCCAGAATGGAGACCATGGTTGCCTTGCCCTGCGCGGCATCCTTGCCGGCGGTTTTGCCCAAACTGGCGGCGGAGCCGTCCTCATCGAGAACATCGTCGTAAATCTGGAAGGCGCCGCCGAGTTCTCGGCCAAAGGCGCAGATGAAGTGGCGCTGGGCCTGCGGGGCGCGGCCCAAAATGGCGCCGGCTTCGGCGCTGAACTGGATCAGCCGGCCGGTTTTCAGCGCCTGCAGTCGCGTGATTTCCGGGCCGCTCAGGGTCTGGCCCTCGGCCAGCATGTCGATCATCTGCCCGCCGACCATGCCGCGCGCGCCGGTGGCAAGGGCGAAGGCGGAAATGAGTTCGCAGCGCGCTTCGGCGTCGGCATGGGTGTCTTCTTCCGCCAGCACCTCGAAGGCACGGGTTTGCAGCGCATCCCCGGCCAGGATGGCGGTCGCTTCGTCGAAGGCCTTGTGGCAGCTCGGTTTGCCGCGGCGCAGGTCGTCATCGTCCATTGCCGGCAGGTCGTCATGCACCAAGGAGTAAGCATGCAGCATTTCCACCGCCGCCGCGACCCTGGCGGCGCAGGTTTGATTAACCGCGAATAATTGCGCCGTTTGCATGACCAAAAAGGCCCGCATGCGTTTGCCGCCGCCTAAAACGGCGTAGCGCATCGCTGCGATCAGCCTGGCTTCGGCCGCTTCCGGCACCGGCAGCAGGGCGTCCAATTGCGCTTCCACCAGCTGCGCGGTTTCCGTCATTGCCTCGGCCAGCGCGTCCGGTTTGGCCACCACATCCAACGCCATGTTCATTCCTCGTTCTTCAAGCCGAGCGTGCCATCCGCCCGCGCCACGATGGCTTGCACACGGGCTTCCGCCTCGCCCAGTTTCGCCTCGCAATGTTTTTTCAGGGCGGCGCCGCGCTCATAGGCGGCGATGGCGTCTTCCAGCTTCTGCTGGCCGCTTTCCAGCCCGCGAACGATGGCCTCCAGCGCCGCCAGCGCCTCTTCGAAGGACAATGACGCGATATCGGGTTCGATTTTCTCTGCCATGGTTCGCCTTGCCTACAGGGCTGAAGCGGGATTCACAACCATATCAGGATGCGCGCATCAGGCTGCGCATATGGGCGGCGGCCGAGCTGGCCAGGGCTTGCAGATCATAGCCGCCCTCCAGCAGCGAGACCACCCGCTTTGGGCAGCTTTGGTCGGAAACCGCCAGCAATGCTTCGGTCGCCCAGATGAAATCCGGCTCGCGCAGGCGCAGCTGCGCCAAGGGGTCGGCGGCGTGGGCGTCGAACCCGGCGGAGATGATGAGCAATTCCGGCGCGAATTTTTGCAGTGCCGGCAGAATTTCATCCCGCCAGGCCGCCCTGAATTCGGCGCTGCCGGCGCCGGGCGGCAACGGCGCGTTGACAACATTGCCAGCCACGCCGCGCTCATGCTGCGCACCGGTGCCCGGATAGCAGGGATATTGGTGGGAGGAGGCGTAGAACAGATCAGAATCGGGGCCAAAAATATCCTGGGTGCCGTTGCCGTGATGAACGTCGAAATCCACCACCGCGATGCGGCGCAACCCATATCTGGCGCGGGCATGAAAGGCGGCGACGGCGGCGTTGTTGAACAGGCAGAAGCCCATGGCCCGCTCGCGCTCGGCATGATGCCCGGGCGGGCGCATGGCCACAAAGGCGGCTTCGGCCCAGCCTTCCATCACCGCATCCACCCCTGCGATGGCGCCGCCCGCTGACCGCAAAGCGGCATCCCATGTGCCGGCGCTGACAACAGTATCGCCGTCGATATAGGAAAGCTGGCCCGCCTCCGGCCGGATGGCCTGAATCCGTTCCACATAAGCGGGACTATGCGCGGCGGCCAGCGCCTCCATCGGCGCCTGTGGGGCGATCTCGCGCAACAGGCCCTGAAATTCCGGCGCTTCGAGGGCGGCGAGCACCGCGCGTATCCGATCCGGGCATTCCGGATGATGTTCGCCCGTATCATGCGCGAGTGCGGCCGGATGGGTGAACAAGGCGACCGTCATGCGGCCGGCTTGCGCCGGATGGTGAAGCTGTACACCCCTTTGATCTCGCTACTGCCGACCAGCGCATGGCCGCTGCTTTTGCAGAAATCCCGGAAATCACCGAGCGCTGTGGGGTCGGTCGCCAGCACGCGCAATTTGTCGCCTGGCGCCATGTCGCGCAGGGCCTTGGCCGCCCGCAAAACCGGCATCGGGCATTTCATGAACTGCGCGTCGATCAACCTCTCCCCCATGCCGAAATTTTGCGCCCCAAGCCGGGCTTGAGCAATAGGCTATTTCGTCCGACATTACCGGCATGACCTATCGCATCGGCATTGATCTCGGCGGCACCAAGATGGAGCTGCTGGTCCTGGGGCCGGATGGCCAGCCGGTGCTGCGCAACCGTATCGCCACGCCGCGCGACTATCCTACGGCGCTTGAGCGGCTGAAGGGGCTTATTGAAGCGGCGGAGGCGGAGATCGGCGCGCGCGCCAGTATCGGCATCGGCATTCCGGGGACAATGAGCCCAGCGACCGGCCGGATGCGCACGCCCAATACCGAATGTTTGAACAATCAGCTTTTTGATAAGGATTTCGCGGCCTTCCTCGGCCGCCCGATCCGCGTTGCCAATGACGCCAATTGCTTTGCACTCTCCGAGGCGACGGATGGCGCCGCCGCCGATGCAAAAACGGTGTTCGGGGTGATTCTGGGTACGGGCTGCGGCGGCGGCATCGTGGTGAACGGCCAGGTGCTGGAAGGGCGCAACGGCATTGCCGGGGAATGGGGCCATAACCCGCTGCCCTGGATCACCGAGGCGGATCTGCCGCTGCGCCCGTGCCCTTGCGGCCGTTCGGGCTGCATCGAGCGCTATGTCGCCGGCCCGGCTCTGGCCTTCGAGACCGATGGCGAGGGGGCGCGGGATGCCACCCAAATTCTTCCCCGCGCGCAATCGGGCGACACCGCAGCGCTCGCAGCACTTGCCCGCCATGCCGAGCGCCTGGCCCGTGCGCTGGCCGCGGTGACCAACCTGCTGGACCCCGACGCCATCGTCCTCGGCGGCGGGCTATCCAACCTGCCGCATCTCTATACCGACCTGCCTGGGTTGATGAGGCCGTTCGTTTTCTCCGACAGTTTCACCACCAATATCGTCCAGGCGCGGCATGGGGATTCCTCCGGCGTGCGGGGGGCTGCGTGGCTGTGGCCGGCATGAGCCGCGCATGGCTTTTTGTTATGGAGTTTGCCGGCTGAGAAAGGCGAAGGCGTTGTCGCCCGGCGCGCCATGCGTCATCACCTGACCAATCCAAAGCATGGCAAGCGGTTCAAGCAGCCGGGAAATTTTCAATGGCCCGGCATCGCGCGCGTCGAAGCCGAGTTCGGCCACCAGTTGCAAAGCCAGTTTCTTGGCGTTTTCATCGTCCCCGGCGGCGAACATCACCGGCGGAACCGCGTAGTGCTTGGGGGCAGCCATGACCGCGAAGCCGACCTGATTCATGGTTTTCACCACGGCCGCACCCTTGGCCAACCCGGCGACGATTTCGCCGCCG
Source organism: Alphaproteobacteria bacterium (assembly GCA_026225015.1). Classification (GTDB taxonomy): domain Bacteria; phylum Pseudomonadota; class Alphaproteobacteria; order Acetobacterales; family Acetobacteraceae; genus Acidocella. The sequence continues at coordinate 20,186 of JAMFRY010000137.1, read as the reverse complement.
CTGGTCTCGAAACCCACGCCAAGCTCGAGCCCCGAAACACCGAAGCGCAGGGGATTTGTGGCATCGATCAGCAGCCGGCCGCCAAAATCGCCGAATGCCGCCAGTGCGACTGGAACCGCGTCCCAGGGCGTGGCGAGAATGACCACGTCAGCGTTTTTTGCCGCATCGGCGACATCCGTTACCTTGGCGCTGCCGGCATTGCCGGCGATTTCCGCATATTTCGGGTTGCCAGGGGACGGTACGCCGTAGGTAATGCTGTGACCCCTGCCGGCCCAACCCTTGCCGAGTGCCCCACCAACATTTCCGGCGCCGAGTATCGCTAATTTCATGGTCTTTCTCCTTCCGAAAAGAATACTAGCCCCGTTGTGCAATTTATGAAGTTAAATGTGCGTCGCGCCCCCAAGTGACGTCATTCCGATCATGCGGGAGTTTTGTGAGATTGTAGGCCGATCGGAGCAGCTTAGCTTGAGAGAAGACCAGCGACCGCAACCCGCAACGCCGGTAAAACCCTATCGCCGAACCAGGAGTTGCGGCGCTCCCAGCCAACCGTCCGCCATGAAGGGTGGGGCAGTGCGAAATAGCCCGGATGGGCAGCGAAGTTTTCGACCCGCGACGACATGCTACCGCGCCCGAGATAATGGGCTTGCGCATAACTGCCGACCAGGAGGGTAAGTTTCAGCGCCGGCATCAAGGCCAAAAACCTCGCATGCCAGAGTGGGGCACATTCGCGCCTTGGCGGTGCATCGCCGCCATTGGGCAGAACGCCCGGATAGCAGAATCCCATCGGCATGACGGCGATCCGCCTCTGGTCATAAAAATCCTCCCGGCCGACGCCCATCCAGCCTCGCAGACGATCGCCGGAGGCGTCGTTCCAGGGAATACCGGTTTCATGCACCTTGGTTCCCGGCGCCTGGCCGATGATCAATAGCAGCGCGCTGGCAGAGACCCGGAACACCGGTCGCGGGCCCAAAGGCAGATGCGCCGCGCAAACCGTGCAGCTGCGCGCTGCGACGCTTAGGTCTTCCAGGGACACGGGCTGGGCTCAAGGTGCGGGGATGGGGTAGAGATAAATCTGAATTTCGCCGGCGTTCTGGAATGTCAGGCTGCAGGGAATGGAGCCGCCGGTGTCGATGGTGAAACGCGTGGACTGCAGCAGGAAATGCGGACCATTTGCGGATAGCAGCAGATGTTCCCCGGCAGCGAGCGCGAGCCCGCGGATCGGCGCGCCGTCTTTGCTCACCATGATTGTGGAACCCGCGACCGGGCAATTGACGCCGGTCAACCTATCCGGAGTTGCCAGGGAATTATCGATCTCCAGGAAACCTTGCGTCGTCTGCCCGGCTTCGCGCGTTTCGTAAATCTTGCCATGATGTGCGGTAATCCCGGCATCATCCGCTTGCGCGGCAAGGCTCACCATAAGGCCGAGCACAACCGCGGCGGTTAAGGACGGCAAGTGCCTCATGCCAGTTTCTCGTATTTTTCCAGTTGCCAGGATGCGGGTTCCTCGGCCGCCTGCGCGTACCAATGCGCCACGAGCGGGTTCGCGCGAATTGCTTCGCAATAGGCTTGGGCCGGTTTAGAGAGCGGCACGCCATAGGTGAGAAACCGCGCCACCACTGGGGCGAACATGGCATCGGCCGCGTTGAACGCCGTGCCGAACAAATATGCACCGCTTGCGCCATATTGCTCGCGCGTGGCAGCCCATAGCCGATCGATATGCGCGATATCGGCAAGACTTCCAGGGTTTTGACCCAGCCCGGCATAGTTACGGCCCAGATTCATCGGCATCGCGATCCGTAGCTCCCGGAACCCGGCATGCATTTCCGCCGCGATCGAGCGGGCATGGCCGCGCGCCAGCCGGTCGGTCGGCCACAGGCCCGGTTCCAGCTCCGCGCAATATTCGGCAATGGCGATACTCTCCCAGATTTTGGCGCCGCGATGTTCGAGATAGGGCACCAGGCCGTTCGGCGAGATTCGCCGCACTTCTTCGGTACTGCCGCCTGCCAGTGGGATGAGAATCTCCTCCACATCCAGGCGCGCCAGTTTTACCAACAGCCAGCCGCGCAAGGACCATGATGAATATCGCCTGGTTCCGATATATAACCTGCCGTCTGCCAAATTGTCCTCCCGCAAAAACAGTGCACGTCTAGCGCAGCATCGGCGCCGCTATGTCTGAGCCGGCATCACTATATTCGCCGCCACGGCAGGCGCTGGTGAACTGCAGAATATCTTTCAGCATTTTTGTGCGCCATTTGAACAAGGGTAGAAAGCCGGAAAGAACGCCGCCATGGCCCAATTTCGGGTAAATCCTTGTCTCAACCGCATTGCCGCTTTCCCGAAGCCGGGCCGACAATATCGCAGTATTGCGCGGCAGCACCAAGCGATCCCGGCCGCCATGCAGCAGCAACGCCGGCGGCGCGCCTTGCCGGACATATTGCACGGGCTGGGTAAGTTTTTCATCTTCCGGCCCGTTGAATATCTGCGCGATGTTTGGATTGCTGAGGGGCAGGAAATCGTATGGGCCGGCGATGCCGATCCAACCGGAAAGCCGCGCCGGATCAAGGTCGTTGGCGCCGAGATAGGATGTATTCAGCGCCAGCATGGCGGCGTTATAGGCGCCGGCGGAATGGCCCATGAGAAAAACCACATCGTCATTGCCGCCATGGCTTTGGATATTCTTGAAAACCCATGCCACGGACGAAGCGCAGTCCTGCAGGAAGGCCGGGAATTTCACCTCCGGATGCAGCCGGTAATCCGGCACCACGACCATGAAGCCGAGCCTCGCCAAAGCGGCGGCGGCGAAGCGGTAATCGCGCCGATGTCCCCATTGCCAGGAACCGCCATAGAAGAAAATGACCACCGGCGGGGGTTCGACCGGAGCAGCGCGCAACGGCAAGGGGGCGCTGCGCGAAGCCGGCCCATAAATGTCCAATTTCTGGCGGGCGTGCCGCCCATAGGGAATATTGCAGAGAACGCGCAAACCCGCGAGGCTAATCGTTCTATTAACGATATCAACAAAGCGCGGCATCATTCGAAACTGTACAGTCACAGGGCCACGGGCGGCAAGCCCCAATTTTGGCGGCTGGCGGCGCTGTGGTACGATCAGCCATGGATTATGCTCGCACCGCTTCCACAAACCGAGGATGGGCGGAGTTTGCGATGAGCGCGCCCTTGATCATGGGGATCCTGAACGTCACCCCGGATTCCTTCTCCGATGGCGGCAAATTTTCTGGCGCGGATGGCGCAATCGCGGCGGGCGTTTTGATGCTGGAGGCGGGCGCCGATATCATCGATGTCGGGGGTGAAAGCACCCGGCCGAATGCCGAAGCCGTTCCGGTGGAGGAGGAAATTTCCCGAATCGTTCCGGTTATCGCCGCGCTGGCGGCGCGGGGCGCAAAAATTTCCGCCGATACCCGCAATGCCGCCACCATGGCCGCCGCTTTGGATGCCGGGGCCGCGATCATCAATGATGTCTCCGCCCTGCAGCATGATCCGGCATCGGCCAGACTGGTGGCAGCCCGGAATTGCCCGGTGGTTCTGATGCATATGCGCGGCACGCCCGCCACGATGAACGCCAAGGCGCAGTACGCCGATGTGGTTGGTGAGGTGCTGGAAGAGATTTTGCGGCGGCGCGATGCGGCAATTGCTAGCGGAATTGCCCGGGAGAACATCGCGCTCGACCCGGGATTTGGTTTCGCCAAAAAGGGCGAACAGAACCTGGCGTTGCTGCGGGCGACTTCGCGTTTTGCCGCGCTCGGGCATCCTGTGGTCATCGGCGTCTCCCGCAAGCGCTTCATCGGCCAGTTCGGCGGTGCGCAAGACCCGGCAAAACGCTTCCCCGGCTCACTCGCGGCGGCGCTTTTTGCACTCTCCCAGGGCGCCCATATCCTCCGGGTTCATGACGTGGCGGAAACGGTACAGGGCGTAAAAATCTGGAGGGAATTGACCGGAACGCCCGATTTGAGTGCATAAGGCGCCATGAACAACATGCATAAGCGCCGCCTGTTCGGCACTGACGGGATCCGCGGCACCGCGAATACCGCCCCCATGACCGCCGAAATCGCGCTGAAACTGGGGCAGGCGGCGGGACTGCTGTTTACCCGCGGCAACCACCGGCACCGGGTGATCATTGGCAAAGATACCAGGCTATCGGGCTATATGCTGGAACCGGCCTTGACCGCCGGGTTCATCGGCGCTGGCATGAACGTCACCTTGGCCGGGCCGCTGCCGACTCCGGCGATTGCCATGTTGACGCGTTCGCTGCGGCTCGACCTCGGGGTAGTGATTTCCGCCTCCCATAACCCGTTCGAGGATAACGGTATAAAACTGTTCGGGCCGGATGGCTCGAAACTCTCCGATGAAACCGAAGCCGAGATCGAAGCGCTGATGGATAGCGACCTCACCGGCAAACTGGCCGATTCGGGCAAACTAGGCCGGGCGTCCCGGCTGGTGGACGCCGCCGGGCGCTATATCGAGGTCGCCAAGTCCAGCCTGGAGCGTGGGTTGCGGCTGGATGGCCTGCGCATCGTGCTCGATTGCGCGAATGGCGCGGCTTACAAGGTGGCGCCGGCTGCTTTGTTCGAACTCGGCGCCACGGTCATCTCCATCGGGGTCGAACCGGATGGGTTCAACATCAACAAGGGCGTGGGTTCTACAGCGCCGGATCATCTCTGCGCGGCGGTTCTGGAACATGGCGCGGATATCGGGATCGCCTTGGACGGCGATGCGGATCGGGTGATTCTGGCGGATGAGCGCGGCGAAATTATCGACGGCGACCAAATCCTGGGGCTGATCGCGCGCGACATGCTGCAGCAGAACCGGCTTTTTGCGCCGGCGATCGTGGCGACGGTGATGTCCAATCTCGGCTTGGAGCGGTTCCTGGCGGGGCTTGGGATCGAGCTGCACCGCACCCGGGTTGGGGATCGCTATGTCGCCGAAGCGATGCGCGAGCGGGGCATCAATCTGGGCGGCGAGCAGTCCGGCCATGTGATCTTGTCCGATTTCGGCACCACCGGCGATGGGTTGATCGCCGCCTTGCAGGTGCTGGCGGTATTGGTGCGCAGCGGCAGGCGGGCCTCCGAGGCGTGCCGGGTATTTGCGCCGCTGCCGCAATTGTTACGCAATGTGCGCTATAACGGCGTCTCGCCGCTGGTGCAGCCGCATATTCAAACCGCGATTGCCGCGGCGGCGGAGCGGCTGCGCATGACCGGCCGCGTGCTGATCCGCGCTTCGGGCACCGAACCGCTGATCCGGGTGATGGCGGAGGGCGAGGATTTTGCGCTGATCCAGGATATTGTCGAGGGGCTTTGTGTGGCGATCTCCCGCGTCGCATGATTGCGCGGATTCTCACCATCGCCGGATCGGATTCCGGCGGCGGCGCCGGGATTGAAGCGGATATCAAAACCATCTCGGCGCTCGGCGGCTATGCCTGTACCGCTATCACCGCAGTGACCGCGCAGAACACCACCGGGGTTTACGGCATCCATTTTCTGCCTGGCGCGTTTGTGGGGCTGGCGATCGAAACCGTGCTGTCCGATATCGGCGCGGACGCCATCAAAATCGGCATGCTGGGCAATGCCGATATCGTTCGCAGCGTCACCGCCGCGCTGCCGGGAAATATTCCCGTTGTGCTGGACCCGGTGATGGTGGCCACTTCCGGCGCTTGCCTGCTGGAGCCCGACGCGATTGCATTGCTGCGGGCGGAACTGATCCCGCGCGCCGTGTTGATTACCCCCAACCTGCCGGAGACCCTGGCTTTGACCGGCATCTTGCCGAGCGAGGCGGCTGATTTCGAACTTGCCGGAGGCGTATTTCTTGGCATGGGCGCAAAGGCAGTGCTGATCAAAGGCGGCCATGGGGATGCGGAAATCATTACCGATGTTCTGATCCATGCAGGCGGCATGGAAACCTTCACGCATCCGCGCATTGCCGGCAGCAACACGCACGGCACCGGCTGCACGCTGGCCTCGGCCATCGCGACCGGGATTGCGCAGGGGATGACCCTGCCGGATGCCGTCAGGCGCGCTTGCCGCCATCTGCAAAACGCAATCGCCCAAGCGCCCGGATTCGGCCAGGGCCATGGGCCGGTATGGCATGGCGCTGGCGGGTAAAGCTTTTTTTGACGTTCCCATGGGGCGTTGGCCCATGGGACGTTGCAACTTCGGACCTACAGCAATTCAAGGAACCTCAAATCGGCAACATATTTTTGGATCATTGCCCCCGAAAGGCGGGGTATCGGGTGGCCTGCTTCCTCGGAAGCTGAACGGAAACGCTCGACGGAGAGGAAAGACTTCGCCACCGCCGCCTGCGGATGCCGGTAGGGTTCCATGATTGCCAGCATCGATTGCTGCCGCCGCTTCTCGGGCAGCGCGTTCATCGCGGTCTCAAAATGCGTCAGCCATTCGCTGTAGCTGTCGATTCGCTCGATATTGCAGCCCGCCTCGATCATCCAGTCGACGAAATTGTCGAGCGACACGCCGTCGTCATGCGGGTTGGCCAGATTGTAGCTGTGGAAGCCTGGCCTGGCGGCGCGCCCGATCGCGGTAATCGAATCGGCGAGGAAGTCGACCGCGATCCCCTCATAGCGCGAGATCGGCCGGCCGGCGGAAAGGTTCTCGGCATAGAAGGTCGCCGGCGCCACACCTGTTACCGCCAGGCTGTAGAGCAAGCGGGTGAACATGTCGGGCACGTTGAGCTGCCCAGCATAGCGCCTATGGGCGAGAATCATGCCCGGGCGGAAAACGCTGACCGGCAGGCCGCACAGATCATGCGCTTCATGGAGCAGCACTTCGCCCGCCCATTTGCTGATGTTGTAGCCATTGGCGTAACCATCGCCGATCTCGCAGGAGGCGATGACGGCGCGGATATCACAATCCTCGTCAACGGCATCTCCGGCAAGCGCCATCACACCCAGCGTCGAGACGTAATTGAAATGTTTCAGCCGGCTGGTCAACGCCAGGCGCACCAGCTCCGCCGTTCCCGCCACATTGGCGGTGAATAGCTGGGTATAGGGCAGAACATGATTCACATGCGCCGCGCTGTGGGCGATGAGATCGACGGTCTCCGCGAGCTTCGTCCATGACGCATCATCGAGGCCGAGATTGGGCAGGCCGAGATCGCCTGGAATCACCTCGAGGTGACCCATGGCCAGGTCCCGGAAATACGCCAGCAATTCCGGATCGCTTTGCAAGGCTGCTTCGATGCGCAAGCGGGCCTGTTCGGGATTGGCGCCGCGCGCGATGAGGATCAGCTTGCCCCCGGTCTCCGCCATGCGCTCCAGCCAGGCGAGCGCCTGGAAACGGCCAAGGAAGCCCGTCGATCCGGTCAGCAGAACGGTGTTGATCGCCTCTGCAGGCGGCGCCAGCCCTGGCGCTGCCTCGAGCATTTCTGCTCCGATGAATTTTTGCAGCTTGAGGTCGCTGGCATGCACCGTGGCGCTTTCGGCGGAATGGACGGAGGAAAAACTTGGCCGCCGATTTCCCGAACGCTGTGCCTCGATGTAGCTGGCAATCAGCCCGAGATCGCCAGCCGGATTGATGATCACGCCGACGGGAATTTCTATGCCGAAAATCTCCTCGAGCAGCATGGAGTAGGACAGGGCCGAAAGGGAATCCCCGCCGAGCTCGCCAAAACGTGAAGCAGGCGAGATCTCCGCGGCCGCAACGCCCAGAATCGCCTGCACCGCCCTTATCACCGTTTCGATCACCGGACGGTCCGCGCCGCCAAGGCGCAGCGCGCGCAGCTCGGCGACCTGACCTTCCGCGATCTGCGTGTAGAGCTGCTCCAGCCTCTCGCCGAAGCGCACCTTGAAATTCGGGCGGCTGAATTTGCCGACACCGGTGAGCAGGCCGTTTTCCGGGCTGAAGGGTTCGGTTTCGATCAGGAACTCACGCGGGATCTCGTAGCTGTTGAGGCGGTGCACCTCGGCGACTTCGTTGAGGCTCCGGCGGATTGCCACTTTAATGCGGTCCGCGGCCTCGCCACCCTCGGAAAAACGCGCCGCAAGCTCTTCGGCCGGCACCACCACGGCGAGCAGAAAGGCACGATCGCTACTGCCATAAACGTAAATCTGCCGGATCGTCGGGCTCTGCGTGTAGAGCGCCTCCAGGCGGGCAATGGCGACGAATTCGCCTTGGCTGAGTTTCAGCACATTGTTAGTCCGGTCGAGATAGACCAACCGGTCCTCGGCCACCTGCGCCATCACATCGCCCGAACGGTAGAAGCCATCGGCCGTGAATTTTTCGGCGGTGAGTTCCGGCCGCTTGTAGTAGCCGGCCATGAATTTCGGGATTTTCACCAGGAACTCACCGCGCGGGTGTGGCTTGTCGGCGGTGAAGTAGCCCAGCTCAGGCACGTCGGCGAGACGATAGTCGAGCACCGGCGGGCGCTGAATCTTGCCATCGACCAGCACGGTTGCGGTGGCCATTTCGGTTGAGGAATACCCGATCGCCATGTGGACGCCGAGCATCGAGAGCATGAACTGGTGCACTTCGGGCGACAGAACCGCCGAACCGCAGCCGACCGACAACAACCGTCCGCCCAGCAGATTCTCGCGCATGTCCAGCTTCACCGCTTCCTGCGCGGCCGCCTCTTCCGCCCCCGCGCCGATGCGGCGATCGACCTCTCTTAAGTAATGCTGGTACAGCATCTCGCATATCCGCGGCACCAGCGAGGACATAGTGGGGCGAACCAGCCTCAAATCCTCGAACAGCGTGGAGAGGTCGCTCTTGGGCGAACAGAAGCTGGTGCCGCCATTGGCCAGCGCCAGGAACAGGTAGCCATAGCCGACCATGTGGCTCATCGGCATGAAGCTGAGCGTAATGGATGGCTTGTCCGCCGCGTAGAACCAAGTATTGCGGATCGTCTGCTCGGTGATCATCGCCCCCTTGGGCGTTCCGGTCGTACCCGAGGTGTAGAACAGCCAGGTGAGCGGGTCCGGATCATCGGAGACATGAAGCGGCGGCGGCGGCAAAGCCTTCCCAAGCGCAAGCACATCCTGCAAGCTGTCCATTCTGATCGGACACGTCGCTGCCGCCAGGCGCTGGCGCGCCTCATCAAGCCGCTCGCGCTGGGCATCGTCGCCAGGTTCAAAGTCAAACACGACGAGCCGCGGCGGGACGGTGCCCGCCAGTACCGCCTCCACTGCCAATTCTAGATATTCGATGCTGGTAGCGAGCACGCGCGGCTCGGTCTCGGTGATGATATCGGCAAGCTGGCGGGCCGGGGCGGTCGCCTGCAAGGGCACGTTGACCGCGCCAATATGCACGGCTGCCAGCGCCATCGCCGCATAATCCCCACTGGCAAAGCCCAGGACCGCGATGAAGTCACCCGGCCGCACCGGATGGCGCGGATCGTGGTGCCAGTCGGCGGCGGTCAAGCGCGCCAGCGCCCATAATTCACCGAAGCTGCGTGTCTCGAAACGGTTGAGCAGCCGCAAAGTGCCGCGTCCGCTTACCGGGTCGGTCACCAGCTCACGGGCACGCTCACCGATCGCGGGGCGATTCGAATAGCCCTCCATGACGATCTGGATGATTTCCGCCAACCGCAATCCGGGCCATTGTTTGGCATTGATGACCTCGGCGCGGGGCAGTGCTGCCTTGAACTGTTCGTCTTCGGCCAGCAGTTTTCCCAGCCGTGCCTTGGCCCAAGCGGTAACGCCACCGCCCGTGAAGAGCTGGGCTTTCTCGCCAACGGGTGCAGTGTTGCTGTCCATGTTGTCCATGTCGTCCCTCCATCGCGGCGCCGGTGCGTTTGCTTTGTCTTGGATCACTGTCTGGGAACACTATGAAATGCCTAAGACGAGAAAGCAAGTAACTGCTTACTTGTGTTGGCGCGCCGGGCCTGTTAAGTCACTATGCGATGTTACCGTCCACCAGCGAGAAGAGCACCGAAGTTCCCCCATCCCGCCGTGCCTACCGGCCGGCGGCGGAACGGCGGGCCGAGATCATCGCGGCGGCGCAGGCGGAATTCATTCGAGCCAATTACTCCGGCGCCCGCACCCGGGATATCGCCGATGCGGCTGGGGTAAATCAGGCGACGCTGTTCAAGCACTTCCCGACCAAAGAGGCGCTGTTCGAAGCGGCGGTGATGCGTCCGTTGATCGAAGCGATGCGGGACGTGCATCTGCGCGTTGAAGTTTACGAAACCGCCAGTACCCCCGCAGAGATGGCCAAACTGGCGCAGGCCTCCACGTTGCGCCACCTGCAGGATATGCAGCGCATTCTGCCGCTGCTGGGGACCGCCCTGTTCTCCGATCTCGGTCTTGGCCGCAAGCTCTTTCGGGAAAACCTTGAACCTTTGATCCGCGAACGCGGCGAGGTGCTGCGCCCACTGGTGAAGGAGGGCATCGATCCGCAATTCGTGGGGCTTGCGAGCTTCGGCATGATGTTCGCGGTTGCCATGCAAAGCTGGCTGGGCGAGCCATGGGAGGACCTGGCAGTCATCGCGGCGCAGTTCAACCGGCTTTCCACCGGCGGCTTCGCTCGTGATAAGACAAAAACTCAAAAACAGGAGGAAAACGATGACCGTGCAGCTTGACCAGTATCGCCTGTTGGGCCGTTCAGGCCTTCGGGTTTCGCCATTATCGCTTGGAACGATGACTTTCGGCGCCGGCCAGGGCTGGGGCAGTTCCGATGAGGATGCGGCCCGCATCATGGACCGTTATATTGATCGCGGCGGCAATTTTATCGATACCGCCAATTTCTACGGGCAGATGGGTGGTTCGGAGACACTGCTCGGGCGGCTATTGGCCGATCGCCGGGAGAGGCTGGTGCTTGCAACCAAATACTCGCTGACCACCCGGCCCGGTGATCCCAATGCCAGCGGCAACCACCGCAAGAATATGCTGCGTTCAGTAGAGGCAAGCCTGAAGCGCCTGGGGACCGACCATATCGACCTTCTCTACCTCCATATTTGGGATTTTCGTACGCCCGTGGAGGAGATCCTGCGCGCCTTCGACGATCTCGTGCGCCAGGGGAAGATTCTTTACGCGGGATTGTCCGATACGCCGGCTTGGCAATGCGCACGCATGCAGGCGATTGCCGATTTGCGCGGCTGGTCGCCATTTGTTGCGCTGCAGATCTCCTATTCCCTGATCGAGCGCACCGTAGAGCGCGAGCTTATGCCCATGGCGCGGGAGATGGGCATGGGCGTGATCCCCTGGTCGCCGCTGGGCGGCGGGGTGCTTGCCGGCAAGTACACGCTGGAGGATCTGCGCGGTGGTTCGTCCGGCGGCGCGATATCCCGCAAGGCCATCAACGCCGCCACCGGCCGGTTGTCCGAGCGTAACCTCGCCATCGCAACCGTGGTGACCGAGATTGCGGGGGAGACGGGCAGAACGCCTGCGCAGGTCGCGCTCGCCTGGACGCTGCTGAACCCGGCAGTGACCTCGCCCATCATTGGCGCGCGCACGCTGTCCCAGTTCGAGGATAATCTAGGCGCGCTCGAGGTCAGCTTCACCGCCGGCCAGATCGCGCAGCTTGAGACCGCCAGCCATGTCGAACTCGGCTTCCCGCATGACATGCTGGCTTCGCCAAGCAACGCGATGGTCTTCGGCGGGGTGCGGGTCGAGCTGCCAAACGGCAGATAAAAGTCAAGGGACAAGGTGGGATTGAGCTGCAACAGACGTTGCGTAGGGCCGTCGATCCAGCCCAGGAATGGCGAGAGCAAGATAAAGACAGATTTCGCCATTAGAACGAATTAAAAATGCAACCATATTTGCCCGAAAAGGTGCTGATCGGCGGTTCATTGGGGAACGATTTAAGCTATCGCGTGGCGTTGTTGCACGGGTTGAAACGGGCAGGAAATTCCCGTTGGGGCGCATTTTATTCGACCCTCACGGAAACCGGCATACCGAGGCTGGTCATACGATTGATGACGTTGCATGCGATTTTTGCTTCGGTTTGTTGATTTGATAGATCCCGAGCGTGAAGTCGCCGACCAATGATCGTCTTGTATCGGAACATGGCGGTCTCGACGAGGCTGCGGCGACCATAGCCAGTTCGTCGTTGCCAGCTACCTCGGCCGTGCTCTGCGATTACTTGGAGATGCTGATCGCGCTGTGTGGGGTTCACGGTTTGCCCAAGAACAGCAATCGAACGCGGAGGAATGATCACCTCAGCGGCGGGATGGCGGATTGCCACGGCATCGTAGACCGGCTGTCCGTCATAGGCTCCGTCGGCGATCACGGCGGCAACCGGAGCAGCGACCTGATCGAGCAGGTCCGGGAGTGCCGCGACATCGCCGACGTCGTCGGGCGTCAATTCGCAGGCACGGATTTGCTGGGTATTGGCATCAACCGCGAGGTGCAGTTTCCGCCAGTGTCGGCGCGACCTTACCCCGTGCTTCTGATCCAGCCACTCACCCTCGCCATAAATCTTGAGGCCGGTGCTGTCGATCAGCAAATGCAGCGGCTCGTTGCGCGCCACGGCCTGCGGCAGAATGGTCAATCCGGCACTGCGGCGACTGAATGTTGTGTGATCAGGAACCTTGATCGCCGCCCCGAGCAGGCGAACAAGTGAGCGCAACGCCCCCTCGGTCTGGCGCAACCCCAGATGCAAGACCAAACGCAGCGCCAGCCCCGTCTCGATCGCCAGATCGGAGTAGACCCCGCTGGCCACCCCGGTCGGTTCGCACCGGCGCGTGCCAGGCCGCCACGGCTTCCTCCGTCAGCCACACCGTCAGATCTCCGCGGCGGACCAAGGCTGCATCATATTGCCGCCAGTTCGTCACCCGGTATTTCGCCTTCGTGAACTTGTGACGGCGATCATCATTCAGCTTATTCGGCATTCCGGCCCCTGGCAGCTTGATGCGATCTGCCAGTCGTCCTACCGCGCCAGGCGCAAACCGTCACCAAGCAATCAAAACGAGAATGATTCCGTACAAATACAATTACCGATATATCCCTGCACCGAGGCCCTATCGCGCCCTAAAACCCCGGCGGCGCGCCGGAAATTCCTGCCAGGCTGCGGCCGGCGTCGATGAAGGATTGTTCGCCCGTCAAAAAATGCGCATTGGCGGCCTGCAGGTCGCGAAAGCAGCGCTGGATGCGGTTGCCGTTGCGTAAACCCGTGGTCGCGCTGGAGGTGAAAGCCCGCTGCGCGATCTGCGCCCCCAGCGCAATCATGTTCGAGGTGCCCAGCCTGGCGTCCAGCGTCAGGCCGTCGGGAATTTCTCCCTGCCCGCCGGCTTTGAAGAGCTGTGTGAAATTATTGCGAATATAGGCCTCGGCCGCCCGCAGCCGCGCTTGCGCAACGCCGAGGTCCCGTTGGAACGTTTCGGATTCGGCGATACTCCCGCCATTCACCCGCCGCTTGGCACGCGCATGGATCATCCATTCTTCCATCACCCGCATGGTGCAACCCAAACCAAATGCCGCGTGACACATCAGCGGAATCGCCAAAAACCCCATGCGGTACAGCGCGCCGCCGCGTTTGGGTTGCGGCGCCCCGGCATCGAAGGCGAAATCCTCGTGGATGATCTGTTCCGGGACTCGGAAATCATAGCTGCCCGTGCCGCGTAGGCCCAGGACGTTCCAGTTTCCTAATATTTCAACTTTTGCGCGCGGCGCTACTGCGATCAGCATTACCGGCTGGCCGTTTTCCCCCAGCGCCGGCTTGCCATCCTTGTGCAGGATATAACCGCCAACGATCCAGGATGCATTGGGCAAGCCGCTGCCGAAGCTGAAACTGCCGCTGATGCGATAACCATCGCCAACGCGCTCGGCCTTGCCTGAGGGCGCCGCCTGGCCGGCACAGGTGGCGCGGCCACCGGAGCAGAAAATCTCGTCCACGGCGCGATCGCCCAGAAAGGCCCCGGCCACCGCCACGCCGGTCAACGCGGCCTGACAATGCCAGCCGGTCGAACCGTCGAAATAAGAGAGCTTGCGCAACGCCTCGATCACCGCCGAGGGATGTGCTTCGGCGCCGCCGAGACTTGAAGGTGCGGTAAGCGCAAACAGCTCCGCTTGTTCCAGCGCGTCGATCACATCGGCGGATAGTTCTGTCGCGTCGTCGTTCACATCGGCTTGCGCTTCGATCAGCGGGCGAAGCGATTCGATGCGGTCGATTATGTCAGCCGCGCCGGTCAAACCTATCCCCGCGCCCGGTTCGCGACGCCGGACATCAACTGCTTCAGCCCTACCGGGCCGCCTTTCGCCTCGGCGCGCTGATAGGCCTCGCGCTGACGCATCGCGGCGAGATGGCGCTGCAAATTCGGAAAGGCTTCGATTCGGCCCGATCCCTCCAGGAGTTCCTCGAAAAACGTCAGCTGGATATCGGCCGCGGTAAACTGGCCGGTGACGATGGTATCCTCGCCCTCAAGCGCATCATCGAGGAGGGTGAAGACCTTCTTCGCCGTGTCTTCGCCCATTTTGCGCACTGGGTCTTCGGGCGGGAGACGGCCGAGCCCGTATTGCTGCAATAGCGGACCCTTGGCGGAGCCTTCGATGAAGGTCAGCCATTGGAAGAACTGCATCGCTTCCGCGGTTGCCGGAGCCGGCCGCAAACGGCCTTTGCCATAGGTCTCGAGGATATAAAGGATGATCCCGGTGGATTCGACCATCACGGCGCCCTGGTCCTCGATGGTGGGTGATTTGGCGGCCGGATGAATCGCTCGAAGCGATTCAGGCGAACGCGCCGTCAACGGGTCGCGCTGATGCTGCACGATCTCGTAGGGCTCGCCCAGTTCTTCCAGTAGCCAGAGCACAACATGCGAATGTGAATTGCTGAGATGGTGGACGGTGATCATGGTGCAGGCTCCATTTCAAATTCGGTGAACAGCGCTCAGGATTTTGCGATATATGGCCGCAGGCGCCAGGCGGAGGTGTCCATGTCGGCCAGGCCGACGCGCGACGCACCGGTTTCGTCCATGACCTCGTCCCAGCGCGCAGCGATGGTCTCGATACTGTGATCGCGCTCGGCAAACCCCCGGCTGCGCGCGACGTAGCAGCGTTGCACCTCGCCGCCGACGGAATCGATGCATTCGCCGGTCGCGGGGCAAGATTCATGCGCCAGGTAAGCGACCGCCGGCGACGATAATTCGGGCGGCAGATTCGCCTGCGAATGGGCGAGCAGCGGCGAATCCGCTTCGAGCGTGGCGATCACCAGCCTTGTATAGCCGCCCGGGCTAACCGCATTGACCTTGATGCCGAAAGGTCCGCCTTCGGCCGCCAAGGCGCGGGTAAGCGACCAGACGCCACCCTTGGCCGCAGAATAGGCGGCCTGGTTGGCAAAGCCAGTCATGGAGCTGGAGGTAGTGTTGACGATGCGGCCATAGCCTTGCCGTTTCATAAGCGACCAGACCGCTTGGCTGCACCAGATCGCGCCCATCAGGTTGACATCGATATGCCGCTGGATATCGCGCACGCTGATTTCGTCGAACGGCGCGCCGATCGAGATGCCAGCATTGTTTACCAAAATATCGACCCGGCCGAAGGTATCGAGCGCGGTACGGATGATGGCGGCTGCCCCTTCCGGGGAAGCAACGGAATCGAAGCTGGCGATGGCCTTGCCCCCGGCCGCGCGGATTTCCTCGGCGACTGCCTCGGCCGAAGCCTCGCCCGGATAATGCCGCGCCTCCGGGTCCCGGCCGATATCGTTGACCACGACATTGGCGCCGCGCGCACCCAGGAGCAGCGCATGCGCCCGTCCCAGGCTGGGATTGCCGCCTGCGCCGGTGACAATGGCGGTACGGCCGTCGAAACGAAGTTGTTCCATTCAAATCTCCAATTCGATCTTCTGCTATGGCGCGGTCAGGCGAAGGCTTGCGTGTCGAAGGTGATGGGCAGACCGCGCAGGCCCCAGGTGCCTGGGAACGGCCGGTAGCCAAGCGGGCCAGGCGAACGCGGATTGCGGATGCGCCGGCAGATCTCGTGCAGCCCCTCTTGGATCTGCGCCTTGGCGATATACTGGCCAAGGCAGATATGCGCACCGAGGCCAAAGCCGAGATGCCTTGTGGCGCGCTTGCGCTCCGGATCAAAATTATCGGCGTTCTCGGCATAACGCTCGTCGCGGGTGGCCACACTCAAGGGAAACCAGAGGATCGAATCCTTTTCCAGCACGACGCCGCGATATTCGATATCCTCGTTCAGGATGCGCTGGTTGGAGGCGGTGGCGTGATAGCGGAATGTTTCCTCGATCGCCCTACCAGCATAGTCGTAATCCGCTCCGGCGCGCCGGTACATCTGCGGACGTTGCAGCAATTCCCAGTAGGCGAGGGTCAGCATGTTCTTCGAAGTGTCGTACCCTGCGACGAACAGGAAGATCAGTACGTCCGCCAGTTCACGATCGGTTATCCCGCCATCTTCATTCGCTTGCATCAGCAGGTCGAGCAGGTTCGGCTCCTCAAGGCTGTGCGGTAGCGCGCGGCGACCGGCGATCAACCCGTCAACGAAATCCTCCATCGTCGCGACACCTTCCTGCATCGCGGGCAGCCAGCGCGGGTCCATGCTGGTGCTGAGCCCGATTGCCTCCATCGCCGAACGCAGGCCAGGAATCACCTCGGGCGAGGCGCCGATCATCCGGCACATCACGGTGATGGGAAAGTATGAGGCGAATTCCTCGAAATCGAAGCTTTGCTCCGGCAGCCATGCATCGAGCAGGGTGTTGATAACGTCCCGCATCAGTGCGCGGTTGTGGTTCGCCACGCGCGGCGTGAAAGCGGGCGCCAGCACGTCGCGGACTCGCCGATGCTGCTCACCCATCATGCTGAGCATGTGACGTTCCTGGAAATTCCCCCAGCGCGTGCCTTTTGCCTCCATGATCTCGACGATGCTGTCAAACATCATCCGCATGCGGTCTTCCTTGACGAAAAGATCGCGCATCGCCTGGTAATCCGTAACCACATAGCCCAGCTTCCAGCGCGCCAACCAAGGATGCCGCGCCCGCGCCATAGCGAAATGCGGAAACGGATCGGCTGCGAAAGCGTCCTCCTCCATGGTGAGGAAGGGAAGCTCCAACTCGGCACCTTTTGGCATTTCCGTCCTCCTGGGATGGGGCCTATACGCTTCGCCCGGTTTTTTCGTTCCACTTTTTGAATGCGTCCGCGGCGCCGGCGCTGCGCTGCGCCTCCAAACGGTCGATTGCGCCGGCAAGGTCATGATAGGAGGATTGCCGATTGCGGTTGGTGCCGGCGAAATGCGGCATCACGAAACGCGCGTACAGTTCATAGCTCTTTTTGGTCTGTTCCCAATCCGCCCAGTTATGCGCCTGGAACAGGATCACCCCGAATTCGCCTTGCTTGGCGCGCAGCTTGTCGATCATCGCAATCGCATCCTCCGGCGTGCCGATCACCGCTCGGCCGGAATTGACCAGGAGCTCCACCGGATCGCCGGCCGTCAGCCCGCGCATGCCGGCGGGCGCCACGCGATCGAAATATTCGCACCAACGCGGCAGGCCATGCGCCACATCGGCGCGCGCCTGCTCAGCGCTGGCGGCGATATGCATCGGCACCACCAGGCGCAATTTCGTCGGATTCATCGCCTTGCCGTTCTCGGCCGCGACCTCGCAGGCGATCTTCCAGTTCTCGTCCAGCACGTCGAAGGCGGCGCGCTCCGTGGCGGCGACGCAGAGCAAGCCAAAACCATGTTTGCCGGCGAGCATCCCGCCCGAAGGCGTCACCGCGCTGGCGACAGCGATCTCCGGATGCGGCTTGGAATAGGGCAGCAGATGCGTGCGCGCCGCCTTAAGCTTGTACCAGGAGGTCTCATGCGTCACCTCCTCGCCCGAGAGCAGCTGCACGATGATCTCGGCGACTTCAGATAATTTTTCCCGCAGGGTTCGTACATCAACGCCGATCATGTCGGCATCGGTGGGCAGCAGGCCAGGACCCATGCCGAACATCACCCGCCCCATCGTCATGTGATCGAGTTGCAGGATGCGGTTCGCGACCATTAGCGGGTTGTGATAGGGCATCGAGACCACCCCGGTGCCAAGCCTGATGCGCGAGGTGCGTTCCGCCACCGCGGCGATCATTAGCTCGGGCGAATCGATCACTTCCCAGCCGGTCGAATGATGCTCACCGAACCAGGCCTCGGTAAAGCCCAGTTTTTCCACCCATTCGACGATCTCGATATCGCGCCGCAGGGCGATTGTCGGGCTTTCCGTAATATCGTGATATGGCGCGATAAACAGCCCATGCTCGAGGGTTGCAATGCTCATCAAATTTCTACCCTATGCCGCTATTATAGGGCCAAGTCGCGGAAAATGCGGCTGGCCCAGTTTATCGAATTGAAGCCCTATCACCCCCCAATAGATAAGTAAAAGACAGCCGTTTTATTATTACAAAATGAGCCGGTATGCTGGACCGGTGACTCTGTTGGCGATTCGTCCGCCGATTGCCGATTCCGGGATCATGTCGCAATGATGCCTAATGGCCATCGATCATGAGAGCCGCCGCCGCGATATCGCCTGGATTACCATAGACCTTATCGCCCGCGAGGGGCTGGAAGCGGCAACGATAAGGCGGATCGCCGCGGAGGCAGCTTGCAGTACAACTGCAATCACCCATTACTTCGTCGACAAGCAGGAGCTGCTGATCTGGACGTTCCAGGTTCTCTCGGCCGAAGGCGAGCGGCAAATCGAGGACGCGTTGCAGCGCGACCCTACGAATACAATTGGCGCATTGCTGACCATGGTGCCGTGGTGCGCTGCAAATATCCGCCGGTGGAAGGCGTATCTGGCGTTCTGGGACGAAGCGGCCCGCAACGCCGAACTCGCCTCACTGCTGGCGCATAGTACAAGAATAGGAACGGGGTACCTTCAGCGACTCCTCCAGGCGCAGACGGCGTCGAAGACCGATCTCGATAGGGCGGGTCAGTTGCTGAATGCGATTATCCAGGGGCGGGCACTGCAAATGCTCGTTGACCAGCGAAATTGGAACGAAGGCAGAATACGCGACGTGCTTGAGGAAGCGCTCGCCGTCGCCCGCTTGGCGGCCGGCGGCTAATCCTCGCGCGTCTTTTTTTGCGCGCGGCCTTGCTCCAGGGAGGTTTGGGTCATCGCCTCTGCGTGCTTTCCGTTAATGGGCAGGCTCGGGGATAGCCGGCGCCGCCTGTTGCGAAGGTTTGAACAATTTTGGCGGCAACAGGAAATAGGCCAGAGCGGGCAGCAAGATCATCGCGCCCAGCATGTTCCAGAGAAACATGAAGGAGAGCAGCAGGCCCATATCCGCCTGGAACTTGATCGGCGCAAAAATCCAGGTCGCCACGCCCGTCGCCAAGGTGATTCCGGTTAAAATCACCACCCGCCCGGTGAAGAGCAGCGTGGAGTAATACGCCTCCGACAGCGAGGCGCCGGCTCGCAGATTTTTCAACATGATGCTGAGCACGTAGAGCGCATAGTCAACGCCGATGCCCACACCCAGGGCGGTGACCGGCAGCGTGGCTACCTTCACCCCGATGCCCAACCACACCATCAAGGCCTGCGCCAGAATGGATGTGATGGTGAGCGGAACCACCGCGCAGATTACCGCCCGCCAGGAGCGGAAAGTGATCAGGCAGAATAGAATGACTACGCCGTAAACCAGCAACAGCATGTCCCGGTTTGCCTGCTTGATGACGATATTGGTCGCCGCCTCGATGCCGGCATTCCCGCCGGCGATCGACATTTTAAAGTCGGGACCCTTATTGGCGGGGTCGTTGATGAAGTTCTGCGCCACGTTGGTGATGCTCTCAAGCGTCTTTGCCTTATGATCGGTTAATGAAATATAGATCGGCGCGAAAGTGCAGCTGAAGTTCAGGTAGCCGTCCGGCATGACATGCGCCATACCACCCAGAACATCCGAGACCGGTTCCAGCCCGTACCATTTCGGCGCGCCTTCGCTCATCAGCATGAACATGCTGTCTGCAAAACTCGCGGCTGAAACCGTGGACCCAACAATCGGCATCTGGTTGAGCCGCCATTGCAGCCGATCCATGGTGGCGAGCACATCGTAATCGACACAGCCGCTGACCGGCGTGTCGGTGAGCACGATGAACGTATCGCTGCCGGTCGCGAAATTCTTCACGATAAAGGCGTTATCCCGGTTATATTGCGAATCCTGGCGCAGTTCCGGCGCGCCCGGTTTCAAATCTCCGATCTGCACGTCACGGCCGACATACCAACCGAGGGAACCGATGACGACCATCACCACGATGGCGCCGATCGCATAGTTGCGCTTAGTGAACAGATCGAGAAACGCCCAGAGAAAAT
>JAMFRY010000136.1 GCA_026225015.1 Alphaproteobacteria bacterium | reverse complement strand
GGCGCCGGCGGCGATGATCACGGCTTTAGCATGGATCGTATCGCCGGCGCTGGTGGTGAGGGTGAAATCGCCCGGCGATCCCGCCAGCGTCTCCACCCGCCGGTTCAGCAGACGGGCTGCGTTGAACGGCGCGATCTGGGCTTCCAGCCGGCTGACCAGCTCCGCCGCATCGATCGCCGGGTGGCCGGGAATATCGTAAATCGGCTTTTCCGGATACAGGGCCGCGCATTGGCCGCCGGCCTCGCCCAGCGCATCCACCAGCAGCGAAGTAATTTTCAGCATCCCGCATTCAAATACCGCGAACAGCCCGGCCGGACCGGCGCCGATGATCGCAACGTCGATTGTATGAATTTCACCCATCCGGGGGGTGTGCCGGAGGTGGCTTCGCCAATCAAGGGGCAGTACCATAGCCCATGCCCGAATCGCATTTGATCCTGCCGGACGAAGCCGCTACCCAGGCGCTCGCCGCCCGGCTTGCGGCGAAGGCCCGGCTTGGCGATGTGCTATTACTCTCCGGCCCGCTCGGCGCCGGGAAAACAAGCCTGGCGCGCGGGTTTATCCGGGCCTGCGCCGGCCGGCCCGATCTGGAAGTTCCGAGCCCGACCTTCACCCTGATGCAAAGCTACGACACCCCAGCCGGGCTGATCTCGCATTACGATCTATGGCGGCTGGACGGGCCGGGCGGCTTGCAGGAGCTGGGCTGGGATGAAGCTTTGGCCGGCATCGTTCTGGTGGAATGGCCCGATCGGCTCGGCTGGGCCACTCCGGATGAGGCGCTGCGTATCGAGTTCTCGCTTGCTCAGGCCGGGCGTGAGATAAGGCTCGAAGGAGAACAAAGGTGGTTCGATGCGTCCTGATACGGCTGTGATCTTAAGCGCGGGGTTGGGCACCCGTATGCGCCCGCTCACCCTCACCACCCCTAAACCCCTGCTGCAACTGGAAGGCCGCCCGATCCTTGCGCATACGCTCGATCGGCTGCGCAAGACGGGCGTGAAGAACATCATCGTCAACGCCCATCACCTGGCGGACCAGATCGCGCGCTTTCTCCAAGCCTATCCAGGCGTTGTTTTAAGCGTCGAGGATGAGCTGCTGGAGACCGGGGGCGCCATTACCGCGATGCGGGCCAAAAACCTGCTCCCCGAGAAGCCGTTTTTTGTCATTAACGGCGACGCGTTCTGGGTGGACGGTCCGAGCGGCGCGCTTGACCGTCTGGCCGCCGCGTTTTTGCCGGCGAAAACCGATGCCCTGCTGCTGCTCGCCCGGGCCGCCGGCGCGGTTGCGGAAACCGGGCCTGGCGATTTTCTCTGGCCGCGGGATGGCGGGTTGAAGCGCCGCGGTGAGCGGGATGTGGCGCCCTATCTCTATGCCGGCGTGCAGATCGTCACCGCCAAACTATTCGCCGATGCGCCGCCGCCGCCGTTCTCCATGAACCTGCTTTGGGACCGCGCCTTGGCAGCGGGACGGCTGGACGCCATCGTGCATGACGGGCTGTGGTTTCATCTATCCACCCCGGACGATCTGGCCCGCGCCAACGCCGTGCTGGACGCGCGGGAAGTCGGCAATACCACATGAAGCTTGCCGCCTTCCCAGCGGAATCGGCGTTTCTGCCGGCGCTCGCCGAGGCTTGGCTGGCGGCGGCTGGCGATCCCGGCGCGGGCTTGATCATGCTGCCCAACCGGCGCGCCGCCCGCGCGCTCGCCGGAGCGTTTCTGCCGGCCAATCAGGGCAAGGCCCTACTGCTGCCGCGCATCATCGCGCCCGGCGCGATCGACGAAGCCGGGCTCAGCCTCGGCGCCGCGCTGGAATTGCCGCCGGCGATTCCCGTGCTCACCCGGCAGTCGATTCTGGCCAGGCTCATCCTCGCCTTGAACGGCGCCAAGGGGGCGCCGCGGAGGCTGGCGCAGGCCTGGAGGCTTGCCGCCGACCTCGCCGCCTTGCTTGACGAAGCCGACGAGGCGGAGATCGACCTGGCCGCCACCCTGCCCAATGTCGCCGCCGCCGATCTGGCCTCGCATTGGCAAGACACGCTGAAATTCCTCGAAATCGTGACGCATCAATGGCCGGATATCCTGGCCGGGATGGGCATGCTGAACCCCACCGCGCGGCAATCCGCGCTGATTGATGCGCAGGCCGCCGCCTGGCGCGCCCATCCGCCGGGAGAAAAAGTCTGGCTGGTGACTTCAGGCGCCAATCCCGCACTCACCCGGCTGGCGGCGGTGGTCTCCGGGCTGCCCAACGGCGCCGTTATTTTGCCCGGATATTACCGGGCGCTGGATGATTCCGCCTGGGACGCGCTTGGCGAGACGCATCCGGCCTCCGGCATTGCCCGGCTGCTGACAGCTTTGGGTGCGCGGCGCGAGGAAATCGAGGCCTGGCCCGCCGCGCCGCACCCCGTTCCGGCGGGCCGCGCGCGTCTGCTGTCAAAAGCGCTGCTTCCGGCGTCCAACCTGCACGAATGGCAGTCCCAGCCGGCATTCGAACTCGGCGGTGTGCACCGCCTGAGCGCTGCTGACGAACAATCCGAAGCGACCGCCATTGCCATGGTGTTGCGCGACGCCCTGGAAGCCCCATCCGCGACGGCGGCGCTGATCACGCCGGATCGCGGCTTGGCAATTCGCGTCGCCGCCGCCTTGAAGCGCTTTGGCATCACCGCGGATGACAGCGCCGGCGAGGCCTTGGACGCCACGCCGCCCGCGGTGTTTTTGCGTCTGCTCAGCCAGGCCGCGATTTCCGAATATGCGCCGCTACCGCTGCTCGCCTTGCTCAAGCACCCGTTGAGCGCCGCCGGCGAAGCGCCGGAGCAATGCCGGGCACATTCGCGGGCGTTGGAACTTCTGCTCCGCGGCCCCCGCCCATCACCTGGTTTTGATGGCATCAAATACCGGCTGGAGGAACGCGGCACGCCAGAGGCGCGGGATTTTCTGGGCGGGCTGGAGATGCGCTTGCAGCCGGTGACGGGTTTGCCGCTGGAGATTAATCCCGCCGATGGGTTGCGCCTGCTCATTGAGGCGGCAGAAGCGCTTGCCGCTACCGCCGACTCTCCTGGCGGCGCGGCGCTTTGGTCCGGCGAGGCCGGGACGGCGCTGGCCGATCTGCTCGCCGAGGCGATGGCGGTGCTGGAAGATCAGCGGCCGATTGCGCCGGCCGAGTTGCCCGATTTGCTGGATGCGTTGTTGGCCGGGCATGTGATCCGCCGCCCGCGCAGCAAGGATGGTCATCCGCGCATCGCCATCTGGGGCGTGCAGGAGGCGGCATTGCAAACGGTGGATACCGCAATCCTCGGCGGGTTGGTGGAGGGGATCTGGCCGGCGGTGCCGGAGCCTGGGCCATGGCTCAGCCGGCCGATGCGCAAGGCAGCCGGATTGCCGCCTGCGGAGCGCGAGATCGGTGCGGCCGCGCTGCAATTTTTCTCGCTCGGTTGCACGTGCCGCAATGTCGTGCTCTCGGCGCCTTTGCGGCGGGGACGCTCGCCCGCCGTGCCGGCGCGCTGGCTGACAAGGCTGGACGCGCTGCTCGCGGCTACCGGCCAGTTTCTGCCGGCGCATGACGCGGCTGCGTGGGCGGAACAGTTGGATCGTCCGCTGCGCCGCTTTGTGCGGGCCAAGCCGGCGCCGCGGCCAGCGGAAATTCTGCGCCCCAAGATATTTTCGCTTACCGATATCGCGACGCTGATTGCCGATCCTTATGCGATCTATGCCAGGCATGTCTTGAAACTGCGCGAACTTGATCCGTTGGATGAGGAGAGCGATCAGAGCCTGTTTGGCAATATCGTGCACGATGGGCTTGCGGAATTTTTCTCTGCCGAGCGGGATTTTTTTGCTCCCCGTTCCGCCGCCGAACTCACGCTCTGCCTGCAAATCGCCATGCGGCAGCACCGGCCGCGCGCGGCTTTGGAAAACTGGTGGGCGGCGCGGCTTGCCCGCATCGCGGGATGGATTGTCGAGGCCGAGCGGGAACGCCGGTTGAACAATCCGCCGGTTGCGGTGGCGGTGGAAAGATCGGGCGAATTGCCGGTCCAGGGCGGTTTTTTACTCCGCGGGCGTGCCGATCGCATCGAGAAGCGGGCGAATGGCAGCGTGTTCATCATGGATTACAAAACCGGCACGCCGCCCTCGGAAGCTGCCATCGAATCCGGCGCCGCGCCGCAATTGCCGCTGGAGGCCGTGATGGCGCAGACCGGCGCTTTCGGCACTGAACTGCAGGGCCCAGTTACGGAACTCAGATTCTGGAAGCTTTCGGGCCGCAGCAGCAACGGCGCGGATAAGCCGATCTTCGCCAAGGATCCTGAAAAACTGCGCGAAGCCATTGCCAATGCCGAAATCCGGCTGCCGGCGCTGCTGCAAAAATTCGCCAGGGAAACCACCCCTTACCTCGCCACCCCGCATCCCGGCCGCAAGACCTATTCCGATCCCTATCAAGGCGTCTCCCGAAGCGGCGAATGGGGCGGGGAAGACCCAGCCGAATGACCCCCTTGGAGAAGGCCAATGCCGAGCAGCGCGCGGCATCCGACCCGCGACTCTCGGCCTTCGTCGCGGCCTCGGCCGGCAGCGGCAAGACCAAATTGCTCACCGATCGGCTGCTGCGGCTGATGCTCTCGGGTGCAAGTCCAGACCGCATTCTTTGCCTCACCTATACCAAGGCGGCAGCGGCGGAGATGGCGATCCGGCTCAACCGGCGGCTGGGCGAATGGGTGGCGATGCCAGCGCCAAGCCTCGATGCGCAACTGCAAGCGCTGGACATTCGGCCAAACCCGGAAACCCGCCAGCAGGCCAGGCAGCTTTTCGGCGACGTGCTCGATCTGCCCGGCGGAATGCGCATTCAGACGATTCATGCCTTTTGCCAATCGGTGCTGCGGCGTTTTCCGCTGGAGGCGGGATTGTCGCCGCATTTCGAGGTGGAGGATCAGGTCGAAGCGGCTGCGCGGCTGCGGGAATCCCGTGAACGGACGATGGCGGCGCCAGGACATCGCGACGCCATTGCCGCCTTGGCCGGCGAGACGGATGAGCGCGCTTTCACCGGGCTGATTGCCAAGCTGAATGCCGGCGAGGATGCGTTGCACGAGCTGCTGCGCTCGCATGACCCGGCCAAGATCGCGGCGCTGCAATATGATGCGTCGAATGCATCGAGCCGCTCGCATGAGGAAGTGCTGCGCGCGGCGATGCGATGGCCGCGCGAGATTCTGCTCCGCACGACGCTCAGCCGCATCGCCGGCGCCGGCACCGACGCGGCACGAAGCTGGGCTCAAGGGTTGCTGGATTGGCTGGATCAGGAAATAGAGGAACGCCTGCTCGCTTGGGAAAAATGGGTTTCATGCTATATGACCAAAGAGCTTGAGCGGCGGAAATTGAACAGGACCACCGGCAAGGCGCTCGCCGCCGAACGCGACGCATTGGATGCCGAACTTGGCGAAGAGCAAGCCCGCATCGAGAAGGTTCTGGATGGCGTCAAGGCCGCACGGCTCGCCACGCTGAACGCCCATCTGCTAAGCGTGGCCGCGCCGATTCTGCGGCAGGATGCCAGCGCCAAATCCGAACAGGCGCAGGTGACTTATGGCGATCTCATCGCCATGACCGGCGAGCTGTTGAAAGACCCCGGAGCCGCCTGGGTTCTCTACAAGCTGGATGGCGGGATCGAGCATCTGTTGCTGGACGAAGTGCAGGATACCGCGCCCGGCCAGTGGAGGATTGCCAATGCCATTGCCGAGGAGTTTTTTGCGGGGCAGGGCGCGCAACCCGAGCCGCGCAGCATTTTCGCGGTCGGGGATGCCAAGCAATCCATCTTCTCCTTCCAGGGTGCGGATTTGCAAAGCTTCGAGGCCAATAGGGCGAGTTTCCGCAAGCGTGTGCAGGGCGCCGGGCAGGTTTGGCTGGATGGGGAGCTTTCCGTCTCCTTCCGTTCAACCGCGCCGGTCCTGGCCTTGGTCGATGCCGTATTCAGCAACGGACCGGCGCAAGCCGGCGTGGTTGCGCCGGGTATGAGCCTCTCCCACGGCGTGAGCCGTTTGGGCCAGGCCGGCAGTGTCAGCCTGTGGCCGCTATTGGAGGCGAATGAGGCGCCGGAATTGCCCGCCTGGTCGGTGCCGGATGACTATGCCAGCGAAGTCTCCGCCAAGACCGTGCTGGCCATGAAAATCGCCCGGCATATCCGAAATCTGCTGGACGGCGGCCATGTTTTGGCAAGCCGCGAACGGGCAATCCGGCCCGGCGATATTCTGATCCTGATCCGCAGCCGTGACGCGCTGGTGGGCGCGATCATCCGCGAGTTAAAAAAACTCAAAGTCCCGGTTGCCGGCGCGGACCGCATGGTGCTGACGCAGGCCCAGGCGGTGAGCGACCTGCTGGCCTTGTGCGATGCCCTGCTGCTGCCGGAGGATGATCTGGCCTTTGCGCAATTCCTCGCCTCGCCCTTGGGGGATTTGAGCGATGAGAGCCTGATGCTGCTCGCCATCAATCGCCGCGCCCCGCTCTATGCCACGCTGGCGCGGCGCCGGGGCGAGCGGGAGGATTGGCAAGCCGCCCATGAATTTTTCAACGCTTTGCGTGCCCGCGTTGATTTTGTCGCACCCTATGCGCTGCTCATGGAGGCGCTGGGACCGCTTGGCGGGCGCGCCAGATTGCTCGCCAGGCTCGGACCAGAAGCGTCTGAGCCGATCGACGAATTACTAGCCGAAGCTCTGGCCTTTGCTTCCAGCGAAACGGTATCGCTGCAGAAATTCACCTTCGAACTTCGGCAATCCGGTGCGGAGATCAAGCGCGAAGCGGAATCCGGCGGCGATATGGTGCGGATCATGACCGTGCATGGCGCCAAGGGCTTGCAGGCGCCAATGGTGATTCTGCCGGATACCGTGGGGATGCCGAAATTTGATGAAACCGTGTTCTGGCTGACCGCCCCCCTGAGTGATGTAAAAGTGCCGATCTATTGCCCGCGCAAGGAGCTGCGCCCGTTTGCGGTGACCGAGGCGATGCAACGCGAAAAGATGGCAAAGCTCGAAGAGTATAACCGCCTGCTCTATGTCGCTTTGACCCGCGCCGAGGATGAGCTGATCATCTGCGGCGCCAGTCCAAAAAATGCCGCGCCGGGCGCGTGCTGGTACGAATCCGTGCGCCGGGGGTTCGAGCGGTTGGATGCTGCAGCGCAAGCAGATGGCGCCCTGGTTTACGCCACGCCGCAAACCGCGCCAGCCGATCGCCAGGCGCCTGTTGCCGCGATTGCTGCCGCTGCCGCCATTCCAACCTGGGCCGGTCAAGCGCCGCTCTGGCGGGCAATACCGGCCGCGCTGGAGACCACCAGGCCGGAACCGCTCGCGCCCAGCCGCAACACCGAAGATGAGGTGAAGCGCGCCGTGACCGCTTCGCCTTTGGGGGAGAACCTCGCCAGACTCCGCCAGGCCCGCGCCGCCGCCCTGGCCAAGGGCCGCCTGGTCCATGCGCTCTTGCAGCATCTGCCCGATATTCCGCCGGCGCGGCGCCGAACCGAGGCCGAGCGCTATGTCGATCATTCCGCCGCCGAATTGCCGCAACTGGCCCGCTTCGCGATTTGCGAGTCGGTTTTGAACATCCTCGAAGACCCACGATTGCAGCTGCTTTTCGGACCCAATTCCCGGGCCGAGGCGCCGATTACGGGCGTGGTGGGGGATATGGAAATCGGTGGGTTGATCGACCGTCTGGCGGTCGGCGAGACGGAAATTCTGGTAGCCGACTACAAAACCGACCGCCAACCGCCGCAGCGCGACGATGCCATTCCGCCAGCTTATCTACGGCAATTGGCGGCTTATGCGGCCTTGCTGGCGCAGATATACCCCAAGCATCGCATTACCTGCGTGCTGATATGGACGGAAACCGCCACGCCGATGGTGGTACAGGCGCCATTGCTGGCCGCTCATGCGCTGTCCCCCGCCCAGCCATACGCGGTGTGACGGCTTGATTGCCGAGGCCTAAACGGCCATGTTTATTACAACTTCTACAACCAGGATTCCTAACTATGAGCAAAGCTGTAACCGATTCCACCTTTGATGCCGACGTTCTGAAGTCAGATGCGCCGGTACTGGTCGATTTCTGGGCCGAATGGTGCGGGCCCTGCCGGGCGATCGCGCCTTCTTTGGAGGAGTTGGGCCTGGAATTCGCCGGCAAGCTCGATATCGTGAAGGTGAATATCGACGAAAACCCGCTTACACCCAGCCAGTTCGGTGTGCGCGGCATTCCCACGCTGATTCTGTTCAAGGACGGCAAGCCGGCGGCGACGCAAGTGGGCGCCGCGCCCAAAAGCGCTTTGAAGGCCTGGATTCAAAAGAGCCTGTAGCATGACAGACCAGGAACCGGCCGAGCGTCCCCCGGCCGGACTTCCGATGATCCGGGCGATCGCCATGCCGGCGGACGCCAATCCCAACGGCGATATTTTCGGCGGCTGGCTGATGAGCCAGATGGACTTGGCCGGCGGCAGTCTGGCGGCAAGGGTGGCGCGCGGCCGCTGTGTTACCGTATCGGTGGATGCCATGAGTTTCATCTCCCCGGTGAAGATCGGCGATGAGGTCAGTGTGTACTGCACCCTGGTCAGCACCGGCCGCACATCAATAAAGATCAGCGTGGAAGCCTGGCGCCGGGTGCGGATTACCGAAGAGGAATATCGCGTCACCAAGGCGGTTTTCACCTTTGTCGCCATTGATGCCGAAGGCAGGAAGCGGCCGCTGATATCATCCGAGGATTAGGGTGGGCTGAGGCCTGCAGGCTGCATTTCCTGAAACCGCCGTT
>JAMFRY010000135.1 GCA_026225015.1 Alphaproteobacteria bacterium | reverse complement strand
GGTCTGGGGCCATTCGCAAGGCGGCCAGGCGGCATTGTTCGCCGGCCAGATCGCCGGGACCTACGCGCCGGAACTCAATCTGGCGGGCATCGCCGCGGCCGCGCCGCCCACGGACATGAACATTGAACTCACCGAACCGTTCCGCAGGGATTCGGGGCGGCTACTGGCCGCTTACGTTTATTATTCCTGGTCGGTGATCTATCATATCCCGATCACCAGCATCGTCTATCCTCAGGCAATTCCGGCGGTTGATTACGCCGTCACCCAATGCATCGGCACGCTTGGCCAGGCCGTCGCCGCCATTCACGCCGCTTCGGCCCTGAACCCGGTTTTCCGCAGCCACAACCCGCAATTCACCCCGCCTTGGCCTGAATACCTTACCGAAAACTCGCCCGGCCACGCCCCGGCAGGCGCGCCGATCTTCCTCGTACAGGGCAGCGCCGACACCACCGTCGAGCCGCATTTCACCCGCAGCTTCGCCGCCGCCGCCTGCGCCAGAGGCGATGTGCTGGACTATGTGGAACTTCCCGGCATCGGCCATATAACAATTGCCGGAAAATCGGCCCAAGCGGCCGCCACCTGGATCCAGGACCGCTTCGCCGGCTATAAACCGCCGGATAGCTGCAAATCCGACGATCCAGGGCGATAGACGGCCAGGATTGCTTCGCGTAAAGATTGTGGAACAACTATCCAAGGTTGTTTCATGCCGCGATCGCGCCTCAGCCAAATATCGCGAAATCCCGTCTTTGCCCCTTCCTCCTTGATTCTGGGGCAGCTCGAAACGATCGAAACGCACCGAATAAAGGGTTGGGCGATCGACCGGCTCGACCCGCAAACGCCGCTGAAATTGCGGGTTGCCATCGATAACAGGCTGGAGACGGTGCTCGACTGCAACATCGAACGCGCGGACCTGGCGCATCTGCATCTGCCGGCGCGCAAAATCGGCTTTGAGTACCTTATTCCCCCGCGCTTTCATGATGGCGTCCGGCATGTCCTCTCTATGGCCACACTGCACGGCGAGGCGGTGCAGCTGCCGGACCCTGAAAACCGGCTCTACGGCGAAATTCATTTCAGCATCGGTTCACGGCACGAAATCGACGGCGTGCTGGACGGTTTGATCGACGGCATGGTCCAGGGCTGGGCGCTGAAAACCGAGCTGACGACAGGTGCTAAAACCGGCGGGCTGCGGCTGCTCATCTCGGCTGATGGCCAGCCGATCGCCGAACTCGCCGCCGACCAGTTCCGCGCCGATGTCGCAGCCGCCGGTGGCGCCGGTGCCGGCATCGACGCTTGCTGCGGTTTTTCCTACGCCTTGCCGCCGGAATTTTGCGGCAGGATGATCCGGCTGGAAGTCCACGCCATGCCGGGCCGTTTGCCGCTGCGCTACAGCCCGATGGAGGTTGTACTCCCATCATCCTCCGAGGGAAGCCGGATAAAGGGTTTGATCGAGCGGGCCGATGAATTGTTCCGCTTCGCCTACGCGCTGCGCAAGGAACTGCGCGCCAGCCTGCCCGCAGCGCGCTACAGCCTCGCCAATTACGAAGCCTGGGCGTTGCAGAACCGCGCCCGAATCGCCGCCCGCGCCGCCGCCCGCTATGGCGAAATTCGCGGCCGCCCGCTGGTTTCCATCTTGTGCCCGGTATATCGCCCAAACCTGCCGGATTTTTTCGCCGCCATCGACAGTGTGCGCGCCCAGAGCTACGAGAATTGGGAGCTGATCCTCGTCGATGACGGCAGCGAAGACGCAGGTTTGCAGGAAATCATCGCTGGTTTTGCAAGGACAGAACCGCGCATCCGCGCGGAATTTCAGGGCCAAAACAGCGGCATCAGCGTTGCCACCAACCGCGCGCTACGCCAAGCGCAGGGCGAAGCCGTGGTTTTTTTGGACCATGACGATGTGCTCGACCCGAACGCGCTGGAGGTGATGCTGCGCGCCCGCAGCGCAACCGGCGCCAAGCTACTCTATAGCGATGAGGATAAGATCAACCAGGCCGGCCGCTTCGCCGATCCTGTTCTCAAGCCGGGTTTCAATTACCGCTTTCTGCTGGAGCTGAACTACATCTGCCATCTGGTGATGGTGGAAACCGAACTGGCGCGCGCCGCCGGCGGCCTCGATGCGCGGTTTGACGGCGCCCAGGACCATGAGTTTTTGCTGCGGCTTACCGAACATCTCCCCGAGCAGGCGATTCATCATGTTCCGGAAATCCTCTATCACTGGCGCATTTCGGCAAACTCGAGTTCTGCTTCAAGCAGCGCCAAGCCGCTTGCGGCGCAGGCCGGCATAAGGGCGGTGGCCGAGCATCTGGCGCGGCGCAAGCTCAAGGCAGAGGTGACGCGCCGCGGCGAACTCACTTGCTATCGGGTGGCATTTTCGGCCAACGCCGATGCGGCGGTTTCGATCTTGATTCCATTCCGCGACCATATCGAGATGACCCGAAGCTGCGTGAGCGCAATTCGTGAACATACGCTTGGCGTGGATTACGAGATTATTCTCCTGGATAACTGGTCGTCGAGCGAGGAAGCGGAGCAATTCTGCGCCGCGCAAGGCAATTTGCCCAATACGCGGGTCATCCGCATTGCCGAGCCCTTCAACTATTCCCGCATCAATAATCTTGGCGCGGCCGCGGCGAGGCATCCTTATTTGCTGTTTCTGAACAACGACGTGCGGGTTCAAAACCCTGACTGGCTGTGCGTGCTGCTGAGCGAGGCGCAGGCGGACCCGCGTACCGCCGCGGTTGGCGCGAAACTTTTATACCCCAACGGCGCCGTTCAACATGCCGGCGTGGTGCTCGGCATTGGCGGCGTTGCCGATCACGCCTTCCGCGGTCAGTCGCGCCAGGCGCCGGGTTATCTCGCCCAGGCGATTGCCGCGCGCGAGACTTCCGCTGTCACCGGCGCCTGCATGCTGGTGCGCGCGCAAGCCTTCTTTGAGGCCGGCGGCTTCGACGAGGCCGAGCTTGGCATCGCCTTCAACGATATTGATCTGTGCCTGAAACTCCGCAGCGCCGGGCACCGCATCGTATTTGCGCCGGAATGCGTCGCCGAGCATATCGAAAGCATGAGCCGCGGCGATGATCTCGACCAGGACAGGCTGGGGCGGTTCATGCGGGAGAACCAGGCGATGCTTGAGCGGTGGCGGCATTTGCTGCCATATGATCCGTTTTACAACCGGCACTTCGCCAGGGATGGCGGCGTTTACCGGGATTTGGCGGTCGTGGAATCCAGGGATGAGCTTGCTTTTGAAAGACCGCGATGCGCTGACGGCCGCAAAAACAACAGGTAGCGTTTGGATTGCCGCCATCGCGCTCATGGCACTGAGTGCTCTCGCAACGGGCTGGTTTCCGCTGCTCGCCATCGATACCCTGCCGTCGCAAAACTACAACGAAGGCTGGAACGCCTATCGGCAATGGATGACCCTGCAAGGCCAGCCGCTTTATGGCGCGCGCAGCGAATTCTGGACGACGAATTATCCCTTTCTCTCGTTCCATATCATCGGGTTGCTGGGTGGCGCCAAGGCGAACATGGTGCTGGCGGGGCGGGTAGTCAGCTTTGCCTCACTCGCCGCAATCACCTGGCTTGCCGGCGCCATGGTGCGGGATGCAACCGGATCACGCGCCGGAGCTTTGTTCGCCGGGCTGGCGCTATTTGCCGGGATTTGTTCCTTTGACGGGGAGACGCGTGCGGTCGATGATCCAGAACTGCTGGCTGCGGCCTTCGGCACGTTCGGCCTGTTTGCCTATCTCAGGGCGTCGCGTGGCCTGGCCTGGCCGATCCTCTCCGCCATTGCCTTCTGCCTAAGTCTTTTCACCAAAGATGATTACATCGCCTTCCCGTTGAGCGCCGCGGCGCATTTGATCTGGGTGCGCAACTGGCGGATCTTGGCGGTGTTTGCGCCGCTGGGCATTGCTGTGGCCGCCGGTTTGCTTGGCTTGTCGTTTCAGATTGATGGACCTTATACCCTCGCCGAGCTGCTGCAACCGCGCGCCTACGGGCTTTCGAACCTGCTTTATGAAACAGGCCATTATTTGCTGCATCTGGCCGTCCCGCTTTTCATTGGCCTCGTGCTGCTGTGGCGCGGGCGTGCGTTTGCGGGCCGCGAGTTTCTCCTGATTCTGCTGGTTCTTACCAATCTGGCGGCGTTTTTTTTCGCCGGCGGGGATGGAGTAGCCCATAATATTTTCTACCCGCCGATCATTGCCGATCTACTGGCCTGCGTTATCGGTATTTGCTGGCTGGAGCGTCAGGAAAGCCGGCTTTTCACCGTCGCGCTGGTTTGCGCGACCCTGGGCCTGGCGGTCACCGTTCCGTTTCGATTAATATACGATATTCAGGCGCAGCTCGGCCTGCCCAAGGCGACGCTTTCGGCGCGGCAGGCGATTGCCTTGCTCGACGCCGCAAAGGGACCAGCGATCTGTGAAGACCTGCTGCTTTGCTACGAGGCCGGCAAGCCAATGGATTACGATCCCTATTATGTGAAGGATCAGATACGCATCGGGCGTGTGCAAGATGCCAGCATCGTGGCGCTGCTGGATGCGCATCATTACGCCGCCATACAGCTAGGGGGCGCCGCCGATGGCGATTGGCGTAAGCGGATGCGGGGCCGATTCACGCCGGCATTTCAGCGCGCATTTCTGGCCGACTACCGGCCGGTGCTGGTTGGCAGGTATGATCTGGTTTTTGTGCCGTCAAGGGGTGGTTGATGGGCTTTGCCCATCAAGCCGAGCCACCTGGTATTTCCAGAAGGTCGCGCAAGGTCAGCGCAATAACCTCGGTGGCGCGGCTTAGATCGGCCAGGGCCAGGCGTTCATCGGCGCGGTGGGCGTTGGCTTCCTCAATGCTGCGCGGGCCGGCGCCGTATAGAACAATGGGAATGCCTGAAGCGGCATAATGCCTCGCATCGGTATAAAGCGGCACGCCGGTTGTGGTGATTTCTTCCCCGAAAATTGCGGTGGCATGGCTGGCCACCAACTCGGCCAGTTCGGCGGCTTTTGGCAAAGGCGTAAGCGGCTCGGCCAGCAGGATGCGGCGGATTTCGACGCTGATCCCGGGAAAAACCACGGCCGCCCGGGTAATCTGCGCGCGGAGACTGGTTTCCACCTCGGCAGGGTTTTCATCGGGGATGATGCGCCGGTCCAATCGGAAGGTGATTCGATCGGGCACCACATTGGTATTGATGCCGCCCGAGATGAGGCCGATGGTGAGCTGCGGCGCGCCAATTCCGGGTATGGCCGAGATGGTTTTCGCAAGGGTTTTGCGGCCGGCATAGAGGCTGGTGAGGATCGCGTTGGTGGCCTCCAGCGCATCGGCCCCGGTTGCCGGTTTTGCCGCATGGGCGGATTTACCGTTGACCGTCGCTTCTAGATGCAGGCAGCCATTATGGGCGGTGACGACGGCGTAGGAGAAGCCGGCGGCGATGGCCAAATCGGGCTTGGTGACTCCTTCTGCGAGCAGCCAGGCGGGTCCGATCTCACCGCCGGTTTCCTCGTCATAGGTGATGTGGATTTCAACCGTTCCGGCCAGCTTCGCGCCGGTATCGCGCAACGCTGCCAGCGCAAAAGCATAAGTAACGATGTCGGATTTCGAGACGGCGACGCCGCGGCCAACCATCCAGCCATCTATAATCGCGGCGCCGTAGGGATCGCTGCTCCAGCCTTCCCCTGGCGGAACCACATCGCCATGCGCATTCAGTGCAATGGTGGGGCCGGGTCCGAAAACATGGCGGATGACGAGGTTGGTGGCGCTGATCATGCCATGGGTTTGCACCAGCGCGGCCGGCACAACATGGCGTTCCACGGCGAAGCCAAAAGCTTCCAGCAATTCAGCACATCGTTGCGCATGCGCCGCGCAATCGCCGGGCGGATTATCCGATGGAACGCGCACGAGTTCGGCCAGAAAATCCTGTGCCCTTTCGGCGTTGGCGACGAGATAGTCATGAATTTCACTGGTCATTGCGGGTACTTTTCTGAATGGTGGAAGCTTCTCGAACTACGTCTCGGGCTCAAAATTTTGGAGAAATTCCACCAGCACGGCAACCGCGGTTTCCGCATCCTCTTCAGTGATGGATTCCTCCGGCGTGTGGCTGATCCCGCCTTTGCAGCGCACGAACAGCATGCCGACCGGGCACAAAGCGGCAACCGCCATGGCGTCATGCCCGGCGCCGCTGGGCAAATGGAAAACAGGCATGTTCCGGCTGGCGACGGCGCGGGCAAGTTGCGCCTGCAGCCAAGGCGCGCATTGCGTCGCCGGCGCGTCATGGGTTTGTACGAGGCTCACTCCCACGTGGCGCCGCACGGCGATCTGCTGAAGCGCCCGCTCAATATCGGCGATGG
>JAMFRY010000134.1 GCA_026225015.1 Alphaproteobacteria bacterium | reverse complement strand
GGTCTGGGGCCGCATCGCCTCCCATTCGTTGAAGCGCAGCGGGCGGTTGTCGATCGCCGAGGGCAGGCGAAAGCCATATTCGGCGAGGGTCAGTTTCCGACGATGGTCGCCGCGCGACATGCCGTTGATCTGGCCGATCGTGACATGGCTCTCGTCGACGAACAGCAAGGCGTTTTCGGGGAGATATTCGAACAAAGTGGGCGGCGGCTCCCCGGCATTGCGCCCCGACAAATAGCGGGAATAATTCTCGATGCCTTTGCAGGCGCCGGTGGTTTCCATCATTTCGATGTCGAAGGTCGTGCGCTGCTGCAGGCGCTCGGCCTCCAGCAATTTACCTTCGGCGGTGAGGGTGTTGAGTTGTTCCTGCAACTCGCGCTTGATGCGGGTAATCGCCTGGTTCAGCGTCGGGCGCGGCGTGACGTAATGGCTGTTGGCGTAGATGCTGATATTTTCCAGCAAAGCGGTCTGCTCGCCGGTCAGCGGGTCAAATTCCGAAATTTTCTCGATTTCGTCGCCGAACAGGCGCACCCGCCAGGCGCGGTCCTCATACTGGCTGGGGAAAATATCGACGATCTCGCCGCGCAGCCGGAAGCTGCCGCGGGCAAAGGCCACATCGTTGCGGCGGTATTGCAGATCGACCAGGGCTTTCGCCAGCGTTTCCCGGTCGATCCGCCCGCCGGTTTCCAGCCGCACGACCATCTTCGAATAGGTCTCGACCGAGCCGATACCGTAGATGCAGGAAACCGAGGCGACGATGACCACGTCCGAGCGTTCCAGCAGCGCCTGGGTGGCGGCATGGCGCATCCGGTCGATGGTTTCATTGATCGCGGAATCTTTTTCGATATAGGTGTCGGAGCGCGGCACATAGGCTTCCGGCTGATAGTAGTCGTAATAGGAGACGAAATATTCCACCGCGTTATCGGGGAAGAATGACTTCATCTCGGAATAGAGCTGGGCGGCCAGCGTCTTGTTCGGCGCCAGCACCAGGGTTGGGCGCTGAATATGCTCGATGACCTTCGCCATGGTGAAGGTTTTGCCCGAGCCGGTGACGCCCAGCAGCACCTGGTCGCGCTCGCCGGCCTGTATTCCGGCCAGCAATTGCGTGATGGCCTGCGGCTGATCCCCGCTGGGCTCAAACTCTGAGACGACGCGCAACGGCCGGAGCGGCAGGCGCGGCTCAGGCTTTTGCGGAATGAAGGTTACCGGCGTTTCTCGGGCGAGGACGTGCGACATCCCCCTATTATGGTGACAATCAGAGCTTGTTGAACAGGGCCTTTACCTCATTCATCGCTTCGGAAAAGCGGTGGTTGAGTTTCTGCAAGGCATCGCTGTTGGATTTCTGGATCAAATCGCCCAGTTCGCGGGCGTTGGAAACAGCACTTTCATAGGCGTGTTTCAGCAATTCCGCCTGCTTGGCGGCGCGGCTGGCGGGCGCCTGCGTCACCGTGAGCGATTTGATGCTGTCAGTAAGCTCGCTCATGGTGGATTGCAGGATTTCCAAATGCCGCCTCGCCACGGCCTGCGCGCCTTCCAGAGCGACCCGATTGGCGTCCGACAAGGCTTCCAGATTGCGCTTATGGGTGGCGAGAACGGCTTCCACATCCGGCACGGCCGGGACTTTCAGTTCGCTGAACAGTTTGGAGAAATCGAACTCCTTCAAAAAACCCTGGAACTTCCGGGCGTCGCCCGGTTCAGCCGCGGCCGGTTTTGGCGCGGGCGCGGCCGGCTGAGGCGCCGGCAGCGCAGGCGCGGCGATGGCGGGAGCGGCGTGCGCCTGCGCAGTGGCGGCCTGCGCTACGGCAGGGGAAACGGTGGCGGCCGGTGGGTTTGGCGCCGCAACCGGGCGTTTCGGGGCCAGGATTTTGGCTGGCTTGGCAGCTTTTTTTGCAACCATGAATCGCGTCCTTAACGGTTAGAGGCCTGATCTGGACTTGAATTTACTTATATACCCGGCGTACCTGCGGGTGGAACTGCAGGCGGTTCGGGATGGTCGAATTCTGCTTCACTTGCCGGCTCGGATGGAGCCGGCTCGGGGGCTTCCGGCACAAAACCATCGCGCTTGAAGCGCGCCGCAATCTGGTCGGTCCGCGTCAATGCGGTGTCTACCGCCGCCATGGTGGCGGATAAATCTTCGGTCTCATCGCGCAGCCAGGCACGAACCCCCCAGGCCCATACCGCGGCCAGACCGCGCTTGCGCAATTCGCCGCGTATCCCGCGCGCGGACACCCCGGCGCCTTCCAGCAGCCAACCCGCCGATCTCAGGGTTTCGCAGGCAAGCCAGGGGGCGAGGCCGGGCTCCAATGGCGCGGTGCGCAAAAGCGCCACCACACCGGCCCGATGGGTTTGCAAAAAATCAAAGCGGCGGAGCAAAATATCGAACAGCCGGTCTTTCACCGTGCCTACAGAAGCTGCGCCGCTCAGCGCATAGCCATCCGCCAGGGCGCCAAACCGTCGCAAAATTGCGCCCCTGCCGGAAAATCGATTGCGGGCGCGCGCAAAATCCAGCCCGGCATGCCGGGCCGCCGATGCCGCCGAGACTTTGCGCCAGCCCTCCTCGGCCCCCAGAGTGAAAGCGGCGCTCACCAAGGTTGCGTCAAATTCATCATCCGTCATGATGCCAATGTAGGGTGACGTATTGCCGTTGCCAATAAATATCGGCGATCCTGCGATTTATTTGGTTGCTCAGAGGCAAGTCAGCCCATTGCGATATCGATTGGAAAGCCCGACATAATGCGGCACCGTCTGATCCCATTGCGCGCGTTCGTCTTGCGTCATCACGCGCGAGAGCCTGGCCGGCGCGCCCTTCCATAATTCGTAGCGGCCGATGCGCTTGCCCGCGGCGAGCAGGCCCCTGGCGCTGAGCAATCCGCCTTCCTCCACCACCGCGCCGTCCAGAACGGTGGCGCCCATGCCGATGAAGGCGCGGTTTTGCAAGGTGCAGGCATGCACGATGGCGGAATGTCCCACCGTCACATCATCCCCGATGATCGCGCCGAATTCCCCGTGATCGACATGGATGACCGTGCCGTCCTGAATATTGCTGCGGGCGCCGATGATGATCGGATTGGTATCGCCGCGCAGCACGCAGTTGAACCAGATGCTGGCGCCCGGCCCGATCCGCACATCGCCGATCAGCACCGCGGTCGGCGCCACCCAGGCGGTGGGGTGAATCTGCGGGCCAACACCGTCCAGCGCATAGAGCAGGCCATGGGACGGCGGCTGGATGGGGTCGTCAGGCACTGGCAAGCTCCTTCTCGGCTGCGCCTGAATCGGGCAGGCCCAGCATCAGGCCGATATTCTGCACGGCAGCGCCGGCCGCGCCCTTGCCGAGATTATCCAGCCGAGCGATCAGCACCACCTGAGTATTATCGGCGCTTGCGCAGACGAAAATTTCCATGCGATCGGTGCCGTTCAGTGCCTGCGGATCAAGATCGCCCGAGAAAATCCCGGGATAGGCCGTAATGCGCGCGGCGCGGTTGTAGCGCGCGCCATAGACAGCGGCGATTTCCTGCGCGCCGGGGCGGCCAGGCAGCCGGTCCAGAAATATCGGAATACTCACCAGCATGCCCTGCCGAAAATGCCCGACCGAAGGTACGAAAATCGGCCGGCGGCCAAGCCCGCCATAAAGCGTGATTTCCGGCAGATGCTTATGGGCGAGCGCCAGTCCATATAGTTCAAAGGCCGGGCCGCCTTGCGCCTCATGCGCGGCGATCATCGCCTTGCCGCCACCGGAATAGCCGGAGACGGCGTTGATGGTGATATCCTGGTCCGGGGAGATTAGGCCGGCGTCGATGAGCGGGCGCAGCAGTGCAATCGCGCCGGTGGCATAGCAGCCTGGATTGGAAACCCGGCGGGCCGCTGCGATTTCGTTGGTTTGTGTATCGGCAAGCTCCGGAAAACCATAAACCCAGCCCGGCGCCACCCGATGCGCAGAGCTGGCATCCAGCAGTTTCGGCGCGGCGTCACCGAGCGATTCCAGCATTGGCGCCGCCTGCCGCGCGGCGTCGTCGGGCAGGCACAGCACCACCAGCTCCGCTTGCCGCATCGCGTCCAGGCGGGCGGCTTCATCCTTGCGCGAACGCTCATCCAGGCTAATCAGCTGGGCGCCGCCAAGACGGCTGAGCCGTTCGCGGATTTGCAACCCGGTCGTTCCAGCCTCGCCGTCAATGAATATCCTGGCCGCCATCATCAATTCCAGTCATGTGCTGGCAACGCCCGATCAGCCGTGCTAGGGCGTCCCAAACCTAGAACCACACTTAAGGCCCCACACTTATATCCCCACACTTATATGCAGAGAGCAGTTTGTAAATGTCCGAAACCACACCGGCCCAATCGCCGCTCGTCCTGAACATT
Organism: Alphaproteobacteria bacterium; assembly: GCA_026225015.1. GTDB lineage: Bacteria > Pseudomonadota > Alphaproteobacteria > Acetobacterales > Acetobacteraceae > Acidocella. Next base: position 3,535 of record JAMFRY010000134.1, on the reverse strand, counting down.
CAATACACGAAAGACCTGTCTTTCGAAGTACCGAACGCCCCTGCAATATATACCACCCTGCGCTCCGCGCCACAGGTGAGCATCAATCTCGACGTGCAGGTTCGCCGGATCGACGACAACGCGCCGGTTTTTGAAGTGACCCTGGCCGCCCGCGCCGAGGCCACGCTGCCGAAGCCGGAAGCGGCGAACGGCGCCACCGAGGAGAAGCCGAGCGTGGTGTTCATCGCCGACCTTTCCTATGCCGGGGTCTTCACCTTGAACGGCGTGCCGCAAGACCAGCAGGAGCCGATCCTACTGGTGGAATGTCCGCGTTTGCTGTTTCCATTCGCCCGCAACATCCTGGCCGACGTGACCCGGGATGGCGGCTTCCCGCCGGTTTTTCTGGCGCCGGTGGATTTTTTCGGCCTCTGGCAGTCCCGCCGCACGCAGCTGACGGCAACTGCCGCCGACGCCTGAGGTTGAATCACTGCGCCTTATGACCCGGCGGGCTTCAGGCGGGGCATGACGATGGGCACCGTCGAGGGTCAGAACCCCGTCAGTTGGTATTACCCCGCTAGATGTAGGCCGCGACGCATCATTGGAAGACTGCAACTTTTCCGATCGAGGTGTTGAGAGCGGTTTTGTCGGACCAGCCCGATTGGCTCAGCTCCACCAGCTTGTAGCCCCCACCGAGAAGACCTGATCTGTAACACCACACATGCTTATGCCCAGTGGCTTTCACCTTCTCGTTCGTCGCGAGTTTTTTGCCGGTTTTCCAGTCGCCCGTGACGAAGTCGTCATAGCCTGCGATCATCGGCCGGTCCTCGCCCCATTTTTCGATTTCTTTTCCGAAGGCAACGAGAAAATTCTTCGAAGCCGCGGTCTTCCCGCTATCGCTGTGGCAGCCCACAAGGGCGAGTTTGCGGATCGGACGTATCTTCAGCTTCGAGAGCACGCCCACAAGCCGGCCAGCCTGCTTGGCCTTGTTTTCGGCTTTTTCAATGGGCTTCACGCCAAAAATGTTCGGATCGCTCGAATTCTTCGCGTGATAAATGATATAGACCCCGACATCGCGCTCCTTTTCATCCAGCCCCTTGAACACACCATTCGTCGGCAGCATGATCCGGTAGTCGGTACCCTCCACGAATGACTCCGCGTCACCGGTCTTTTCGGTATTGTTGACCTCGATCCAATAGGCAACCTTCGGGGCAAAGCCGTCTTCCTTCGAGACATGCTTCTGGTAAAGCCCAAATGCCGTTTCACGGTCCTCAACAAGTTGGTAAGGCTTTTCCAGATTGGCCTGGACCGAAAAACTGTCGCAAAGGTTGATGACAACAAGCTGCTTTACTTTCATTGCGTGTCTCCCTTTTTGAAACTGCCCGGGATTGCCTTATCCGGCGGCGGCGCAACATCTTCACCGCGAGATCAAGGCGCGCGCCATCCAGGCTACGCGGATTGCGCCCGAAATCCTTGCATGCCTGGCTTGCAAGCGTCAATGACCGTTCGGAACGCTTGACGGCGAACCTGACCCGGTGGGCCTGGCTCTGCCCCTGCCAGGCTACTGCGTGATGATCGAACGGTGGTGCAGATTGTCGAGCAATTGCCGCGATTCCATCTGGACGCGCTGGTCGATGATGGCATTGGCGACCTGTTCATCGGATGGCAGGCCGACCGGGCTGGTCTTACGAGAGCAGATGATGACGATCGAAACCCCATCCGGCGCCACCAGCGGTTGGCTGACCTGGCCCACGGCCAAATTGCCGAGGATGGCTTGGAAGGTGGGCGGGGTAACATCGGCGAGGTTGACCGGGCCCGGATCGGCCGGATGGGTTCCGCCATCTTCCTTGTTCAGCGCTTCCATATCGGTGCAGGAATGTACGTTATGGCCATCCTGGATCAGCTTGGTGATCACCGCGGCCTGGGCGGGGCCTACCGTGCCGTTGCTGATCGGGGTTGGATAGGGCACGAAGGCTTGGCGCATGGAAAGCGTGGTCTGCTGGTCGGAGCCGACACTATGCGTGCCTTGCATCTGCACGACATCATAGCCGCCCGGCACCCGGACCGGATTGCTGATCGCTCCCACCGGCATGGTCTGTGCGACGGCGGCGACGCCGGGGTCGAGCTGGTTCAAGGAAACAAATCCCAGATCGCCGCCTTGCAGGGCGCTATCGGCCTGGCTGAACTGCGCGGCGACAATCGGGAACGGCGCACCTTGACGTAACTGCTGGATCACCGTGTCGGCGAAGTCCTGCGCACTTTTCTCGTCCGCCGGATCGGTCACGGGGATGAAAATCTCGGCGAGATGGTATTCGGTGCTGCCGAGCTTGGATTTCAGCGCTTTTTTCTGCGCCGCGATGTCGCCCGGCGTTGGCCGGAGCCCCGGCCCCAAAACCTGATGCAGCACGTCCTGCCAGCCGATTTCGGTGCGCAGTTGGGAAATCAACGTCTGGAAGTTGACGCCGGAGGCCTCCAGCCGGGCCCGAAGGGCGCCGGGCGGCATGCTGTTGCCTTGTTCGATATGCCCGATGCCGGCGCCGATGTCGGCTTCCGGCACGACGATTTTGCGCTTGTTGATTTCCTGCAGCTGCAACGTCTGGTCGATCAATTCGCGGGTGATCTGCGGTTTTAGGCGCTGCAGAATATCCGGCGTCACCGGCATGCCGGTGGAAAGCGCCAGCAGCCGGGCGCGATTTTCCACATCGCCATTGGTGATCAGCTGGCCGTTGACCACCGCGGCGATGCTTGCCTCCTGCGCCAAAGCCTGGCCGGCGCCGCTTAAGGCCCCTCCGGCGATCATTGCGCCGAACAGTCCGACGCCGAACAGTCCACGGCCGGCAATTACGCGTAAAATTTGTTTCATAAGGCGTTGAATCCAACATTGCCGAGGGTTTTGAAGTTGATCTGAAGCAGCACGGTCGTATTGCCGTTATCCAGGTTGAACGAGGTAAAGCGCTCATCAAGGATCAGACTGACCCCTAAGCATTCATTCTGCCAGCCAGCGTTGAAACTCGCCGAGTCGAACTGGCCGGTCGCAAGATTTCGTTCGGTCCCGGCAGAGATCGACCATGCGCCGTAACTGGCGCCGGCATTGGCGGTGAATTCCCGGCGGGGCATGAAATAGGAGGCAGGCAGAGTCGAGGGGATAGCAAGCTGAAAATTCTGCGTATACAGCAGGTACGGATTGGTGTTGGAATACAGATAGCCGCCGGAGAAATTCAGGCTGGAGTTGCCGAAGCTCGCCGTGGCGTCGATCAGCCTGGCCCCCAGATCCTTATGGCTCAGCCTGGTCCGGTAGGTCAGGTTGAACCACGGCTTCGGCGCCAGCGTCACCCGGCCGACGATGTCAGAGACGTTATCGTTCAATCCTGACTCCGGCAGATAATCATTATCCTTGTGGAACCTGTAGGACTGGCCGATGATTCCATCCAGCAGCGCGCCTGGAAAATACCATGCGGCGTGCATCGCGTAATCCACCCTTGAGCCGCCCTCCAGCCGGTCGATCCCCGGATAGCGGTTCAGGTCGAACAAGTTGGCGTCGGAGAATTCAAGGTCCAGG
>JAMFRY010000013.1 GCA_026225015.1 Alphaproteobacteria bacterium | reverse complement strand
GTCTTCGAGCATGCGCCGACGCAACTGGCTGACGGGTGGTTGGGCTGGTTGGTTGGTCATCGGGGGCTCCTCTCGAGCTGAAGGTTGACCCCTCAATGCTCGAACCCCGATCCTCTCTCCTCAAGCCACCACAGACGCCGTAGTCGCCCGCTACCTCACCTCAAACACCCATCCCGCGCGAGCGGGTTCGTCCTTGGGCCGCAAAGCAGAAACTCACACCCACGACCGACAATATAGTTGATTTCACGAAGCCGACGCAGCAGAGCCAGAGCTCACGCCTCAGGCTTCACCGCCAGGCGCACGCCCACACTCATGCGAGTCAAAAACAACTTCAACCTGTTCTCGGCAATGACCTGGTCGGTCGCGAGTTTTGCGCGCTGGAAGGCGCCGTAATCGTCGATGATGAGGATACCGGCCACAGATAGCAGCGGATAAAGATGCAATAATTTGTGGTAGGTCGAGCTGTAGAAATCGGTGTCCAGGCGCAGCAGACTGATCTTCCCCTCCAGCGTCCCCGGCAAAGTGTCGTCGACTTTTCCCGGCACAAACACGAATTTGTCTTCCGGGTAGCCCGATGAAACCACAACCTCCCGCACGTGATCCTGGGTTCAACCGAAACACCAGATTCTTCCATTCTGCCGGTAATGCTGCCAAGTCGGCAAAGCTGGCACGCCGTCCCATCTCTTATCGACCTCATCGGGCCGAGGCATCCCCTTGAAGGTGTTGCACAGGTAAACCCGGCGCGACGTATCGCCGAAATGCGCCAAGGCATGCGCGGCAAGCAGCATCGACGGCCAGACCCCGTTAACATCCTGCCGCCTACGCCGCGCTCTAACTTGCCGAAATTAAATCCGCCATCCGGTCCAGCCACGAAACCGGTGCTTGGCCTTCGATGACGCTGCGCAGATCGGCCGTGATGCCCGCAATATCAGGCGCGGCCGTATCCAGCCCGGCGATCAAAAACTGCGCCTGACCCTTGGCGTCGAACACATAAATCGCCGCCGAATGGGTTACCTGATAGGCCGTCGTCGCGCTGGGTTTGGTTACCGAGAACACCACGCGGTAGCGCCGCGCCAGGGAGAAAAGCTGGTCGGCCGTGCCGCGCAGGCCGATGATATTCGGGCCGAACAGGCTGACATATTGCAGTAGCGCCGAAGGGCTGTCGCGGTCAGGGTCAACCGTAACGAAGAGGAAATCGACTTGGGCTCCAAGCGGCCCCAGCCGGCGCAGGATCTTGTCGATATTATAAAGCGTGGCGGGGCACACGTCCGGGCAGTTGGTGTAGCCGAAATACAGCAACGTGACGCGGCCGCGAAAATCCGCCGCGGTGACGGGTTTGCCGGTATTTACATCCTGCATGTTCAAGGCGAGCGCCGGCACCAGCCCGGCAATGCTGACATCCTGCGGCGAGAGATCATGGTTGCAGGCCGCAAGCAGCAGATAAATCGGCAAAACCAGCGCCAGACCAAATCGACGAGTCATGCGGCCTTGTGCCCTTCACGCCCGGATGCCGCAAGCCGATTGCGGCAAATGTTCCATTTGCTTGGATGTTGATCTAGAGCAGCCCGATGACATCCGCGCCCGGCTTCACCCCGCCTTCAAACACACCCAACGTCAAACCGCACCGGCGCGGATTGCCGTTGAAGGTGGGCACCCGCGGCTCGCCGCTGGCGCGCGCGCAGACCGCGAATTTTCTTGAGTTGCTTCGCTATTTCTGCCCCGTGCTGCGCGGCATGGAGGTGTTCGAGGAGCATATCATCACCACCACCGGCGATGCGGTGCAGGACCGGCCACTGGCGGAAATCGGCGGCAAGGGGTTGTTCGCCAAGGAAATCCACGAAGCCCTTGCGTCAGGCCAAATCGATTTCGCGGTCCATAGCCTGAAGGACCTGGAAACCGAACTGCCGCCCGGCATCACTTTGGCCTGCACGCTCAAACGTGAAGACGCGCGCGATGTGCTGATCCTGCCTGCGTGTAGCACTGGATACGACGCCGCCGATCCCTACGGCGCGTTGCCGCAAGGTGCGGTGATCGGCTCCGCCTCGGTGAGGCGGCAGGCGCAGCTGAAACATGCCAGGCCCGATCTGAATTTCGTGCTGTTTCGCGGCAATGTCGGAACCCGGCTCAAGAAAATAGACGCAGGCGAAGTATCGGCAACGCTTCTGGCCTATGCGGGATTGAAGCGCCTGGGCCTGGAGCACCGCGCCAGCTTGCCTTTGAGCCCGGATTTGATGCTGCCCGCCGCCTGCCAGGGCATTGTCGGCATTACCATCCGCTCGGAAGATAGCGAATTGCACGCCATGCTGGCGGGCATCGAAGACCCCGAAGCCAAAGCTGTGGCCACCGCCGAACGCGCATTGCTGGCGGCGCTGGATGGATCCTGCCGCACCCCGATCGGCGGCTATGCGCGGCTGACGGAGGATGGCAATCTGCTCATCACCGGCCTGGTCGCGCGCCCCGATGGGTCATTTCTGCTCAAGCGCGCCAGCCTGGGCGCAAGGGAAGATGCCGAGCGTTTGGGCCGGGAGCTTGGCCTGTCATTGAAAGCCGACAGCCCGGCCGATATTTTTGCGCCTTGAAGCTGCTGATCACCCGGCCTGAGCCCGGCGCCAGCGCGACCGCATGCCAAGTGAAGAAAATGGGCTTTGAGCCGGTTCTGGCGCCATGCCTGACCATCGAACCCTTGGCCGCCATTCTGCCGGAGCATCCCGCCGCGCTCCTCATCACCAGCGCTCAGGCTATCCCGATGCTGCCGGCGCGGCTTCACTCCATCCCCTGCTTGTGCGTTGGCGACGCCACCGCCGCGAAAATGCGACAGGCGGGTTTTTGCTCCGTCATGAGTGCTTCGGGCGATGCCGATGACTTGCTGGCGCTGGTGGCGGCGCACAACATCGGGGGCACACACCTTCTGGCGGTGGGCGAGCGGCATGGAATGGAACTCGCCCGGCAATTGCGGGCGCATGGCGTCAAGGTCCTGCGGCGCAAGGTCTATACGACCCGGAATTTGCCGGTTCTCCCGCCTGCGATTCGCGCTGCCCTCGCCGCCGGCGAGATCAAAAAAGCGTTATTCTACTCCGCGGAAACGGCCAAGGCCTTTATCCGCCTGCGGCCGCCCGGTACCGGGATGATGGAGGCCCTGGCCTTAAGCCCGGCCGTCGCCGCGCAAGTCCAAGGGTTGCCCTGGCAGTCGATCCGTGTCGCATTGGCGCCCAATGAATCGGATTTGCTGGCATTATTGAAATGAGCCTGGTGATTAATGAGCGAGTATGAGCCAATCCCACCATTGCCGCCGGAATTTTTGCAAGGCGCGCCTAAGTTGGCCGCACCTCCACCGCCCGCACCAAGGCCGCAAGCTGCGCGCCGCAATTTCTGGCCGGTCCTGGGGATGATCGGGTTTCTGATCCTGGCGGCCGGCGAGGGCTATCTATACCGGCTGCAACAGTCGATCCCCGACAATGCGACTCCGATTGCCGTATTGCAGGCGCAGGTGACCGGTTTGCAGCTTTACGCCAACCACGCGCAGCCGGCGCCCGACAGCGTGACCGTGCAGGCCGATCTTGCACAGAAATTCGCCGATCTGAATGCGCAAGTCGTGGCGCTTACGGCGCAATCGGCCGCCGACCACGCAACCCTTGCCACGCTCGCTGCCAATAATAGCGATCTGACCAAAATCACCGGCCAGATGACGCTGCTGAGCCGGCTGGAATCGGCCCGCATGGCGCTGGATGCAGGGCAGGCCTTGGGGGATATTCCTGGCGCGCCGCCGGCTTTAGCCAAATTCGCCGCGACTCCGCCGGCCACCCAGGCCGCTCTCGTGCTGAGTTTCCCCCAAGCCGCGCGCGCCGCCAATATTGCCAGCGTGGAGAAGTTGGAGGGCTTCTCTTATTGGTCCAAGGTACGTGCGCGGCTGGAAGGCCTGGTGACGATCACCGAGGGCTCGCGAGTGCTGATCGGCCCGCCGGCTGCCGGCATCGTCGAACAGGCCAGGGAGTTGCTCGATGCAGGCGATCTGGCCGGGGCGGTGAGCGAACTCGGCAATCTCAGCCCCAGCACGCAGGCAGCCATGGGTGACTGGCTGATCCAGGCCCGTGACCTGCTCGGTGCGCGGGCGGCGTTGATTGCCATGGCGGGTCAGGCCTGATGCTGCGCGTCATCGCTTTTCTGTTGATTGCCGCGGTTCTTCTGGCGCTGGCTTGGGGCTTGGGAAGCATTCCGGGCACGCTCGTCGCGCAGTCCGGGCCGTATAGGATCGAAACCTCCGTGCCGGCGGCGATCGTGATTCTGGGCATCATCACCGGCCTGCTCGCCTTGTCGTTGCGCCTGATCGGCAGCCTGCGGCGCGCTCCTGGCGGCTTTGGCAACTGGCGCAGCGGGCGGCGGCAGAAACAGGGAGAGGCGGCGACGGATCGCGCGATCGTGGCGCTGGCCGCCGGCGATGCGGCCGCCGCTCTGGCCGCGGCGGCGCAAGCGCGCAGCCTGCTCGGCGATCGGCCGCAATTGCTGCTGCTCACCGCGGAATCCGCGCGGCTGGCCGGAAAAACCGAGCAGGCGAATGCGGCATTCGAACAGCTTACCCTGCACAAGGGATATGCATTTCTCGGCCATCGCGGCCTGCTGCAGCATCATCTCGCCGGCGGCGACCACGATGCCGCCGCAACCCATGTTTTGGCTGCCGGAGACGCTTATCCGCGCAGCCAATGGCTGCAAAACCAGCGCCTGGAGATTGCGCTTAGAAAACGGGATTTCGGCGCGGCGCTTGCGCTCACCCGCAATCCGGCGGAGATCGCCGCCTTGGCCACCGCTGCCGCGCAGAGCGCGACACCGCCGGCGAATGCGCTGCGTTATGCCAAGCAGGCCATCAAGGCGGCGCCCGGATTCGCCCCGGCGATCGCCGCTTATGCCAAAGCGTTACGCAAAACCGGGCGCGATCGCGCCGCAAGGCAGATGCTACGCAAAGCCTGGGCGACCTCCCCGCATCCACTGCTCGCCGGTGCCTGGCTTGATGGCATCGCCGCGCCGATCGAACGCGCGCAGGCGGCGGCGGAACTTGCAAAGAGCGCACAAGGCCATCCGGAATCGGAATTGCTGCTGGCCGAAACGGCGCTCGCCGCCCAACTCACCGGCGAAGCCAAGCGTCATGCCAATGCCGCCATCCAGGCCGGCGCTACCGATAACCGGGCTTTGTCGGTTCTGTCCAGCCTTGATCCGGGCATCGCGACGATCTCGGCCGCCGCGCACGCGCCGGCGGCGAAATGGCAGTGCAGCTTTTGTGCCAGCGAGGTTTCGGACTGGACCGCCATCTGCTCAAATTGCGGCAAAGCCGGAACCCTGGCCTGGACGACGAGCGGAACGCTACCGGCGGATCACGCCCGAAGCATGGCTCAAATTACGCGATAATCTGGTTCTTATCGGGAAAAGATGCGGCCGCCGTTTTCCGCGGCGCGCCAAATCGCATCGCCGGCGCCTCCACCCAATAATGCAGCGCCATTGCGGTCAGGATCGGCAGGCCAAGCGCGGCAGGCAGCCACATCCAAGTGAAAAAAACCGCGCTGCCATGGGTCAAAGGCGCAATCAGCATCGCGCTCGCGCGCTGCACCGGCTGGTTGATCAGATAAAGCGGGTACGAAATCGCGCCAAGATATTGCGCAATCCGGCTGTCCAGCAATTTTGGCAGCAACGGCATCGCCGGATAGCGTTGCGCCAGCAGAACGGCGGCCCAGCCGAGGCTGATAACCGCCTTGGAAGGAACTCCGGAAAGCAGGCCCTGAGCGAATACGGTGGCGAGACAGAGCAAAAAGGGCATTGGGTTCCCGCTGCGCAGCCAAATCGCCGAAGCAAGGCCCAGGGCAAAATAGGGCGCCGCATCCGGCAGGAAGGCGCGGCTGAATTGCCAGAACGCCGGAAGCATCGGCGAAACTGCCTGATAACACAGGCCAATTCCCAGCATCAAAAAGGTAAACTGCGTCATCCGATGCCTGGGTTTGAGTCGCGCAACAACCAGCGCCATCAGAACGTAGAACTGCCATTCGGTGGAGAGACTCCAGGCCGGCCCCAGCACCGTAATCCATGCCCAGGGCAGAACGCCCTGCGGCAGAATGCCCTGGAGCAGAAGGATATGCACGCCGACATGCCAGCCAAAAACGCCTGCAGCGCCTTTCGACCAGAATAATCCGGCAGGCGAGCCGGGAGAAATCCAGGGCATCG
>JAMFRY010000133.1 GCA_026225015.1 Alphaproteobacteria bacterium | reverse complement strand
GGTGCAGGCCAGGCAAGGGCAGGTTTCGTCCAGCGGCGCCGCATCGTCCATGAATTGGGCATTGCGCAGGTTGAAAACGCCGGCGGAGGTGTAGGCGCGGGCGGTGCGGCCAGCCCGGGTGGGCATGACACAGTCGAACATATCCACGCCGCGGGCGATCGAGCCGAGCAGATCGTCCGGCGTGCCGACCCCCATCAGATAGCGCGGCTTTTGCACCGGCAGCAGCTTGCAGGTGATATCCAGCATCGCGAACATCATCTCCTGGCCCTCGCCGACCGCCAGACCGCCAATCGCATACCCCTCGAAATTCAGCGCCGTCAGCGCCGCTGCGGATTCCCCCCGTAGATCCTCGTAAGTGCTGCCCTGGACGATCCCAAACTGCCCATAGCCCTGGCGCGGCGCAAAAGCCTGGCGGGAGCGCTTTGCCCAGCGGGTGGTGAGCCGCATCGAACTGGCGGCCTCATCGCGGCTGGCGGGATGCGGGGTACATTCATCCAGTACCATGGTGATGGTGGCATCCAGCAGATATTGAATTTCAGTGGAGCGCTCCGGCGAGAGATGGTGCGCCGAGCCGTCGATATGCGAGCGGAACGTGACACCGGTCTCGTCCATCTTGCGCAACTTGGCGAGCGACATGACCTGAAACCCGCCGGAATCGGTCAGGATCGGCCCCGGCCAGTCCATCATCTTGTGCAACCCGCCCAGCCGCGCGGCCCGCTCCGCCGTGGGGCGCAGCATCAGGTGATAGGTATTGCCGAGCACGATTTTTGCGCCGGTTTCGCGTACCGCATCGGCCGTCATGGCCTTCACCGTGCCGGCGGTGCCGACCGCCATGAAGGTGGGTGTGGGCACCTCGCCATGCGCGGTGCTCAGGGTGCCGGCGCGGGCGGCGCCGTCGGTTGCCTGCAGGGCGAAGCCGAACTCGGCGCCGGGCGTTAATGTATCCATTGGAGGCGCAGAACAGCCATGGGACTTTCGTCTACCGGACGGGATCTGAGGAAGCGAATCTGCACGTCGTTTCCCGGCTTGGCTGGCGCCGGCACCGGCACGCGTAACATCACGGGCACATCCCCTGGCGGCAGGACTAGGCTTGCGGCGAATTTTCCGTCGAGGCTGACCCGCACCGGTTGGGGACGCAGCGGCGAAGCGTTCGCAAGCGTGACCTCCAGCGTTTTGGCGCCGGCCAGGGACGGTAGGTCAAGTAGCGCTGTCTTGGCTTGGCTGGTCTCTCCCCACGGGGGCATGGGATTCCATCCACGGACAAGGATGTAGCACGCGGCATTGCGATCGAGCCTGGGCGGATCGATTTCCGGTTGCGCCAGCGCTTGTAAGGCCACTGCCTCTGCCACGGGCGGCAGCCAGCAATCACGGCGATGGGCGATGAAGAAGTCCCGGTACATTTGCGGCTCGCGCGGAAACCAGATGCCGAGGACCGCGACAACCAGCTCGCCAGCCAGCAGCACGGCGCCCAACACCGGCAGCGCCCTATACAAGGAACCCATAGGTCTCCAGCCAGAAATGCGCGTAATAAAGCTGCAGCGCGGCGCAGCCGGCCAGGAACGGGATGAAGTACCGGCGAAGCTGGGCCGACTGCCAAAGCCAGTCGAACAGAAAAATAAGGAATACCGGATTGGCGAGGACAAAGCGCTGCATGGAAACCAACCCCGCGGTGAGCGCCAGCATGATGGTGCCCGCCAGCAGCCAGCATTCTGGCCATAGGCGCAGGAACAGCAGCCGCCCGCATAGAACAAGGCCGGCAAGTGCTGCATATTCGCTGATGACAAGGCTCTGGCGGTCCTTGGCAAAGGCCATCGACCAATCGGCGGCGAAGAGATGGTCGCGCAATGTGTCCAAAGGGAAGTGGGAGGATCGGTGCCACGCCGCCTGGATATGGGCAAAAGCCAGACCATCTCCCGTATGCGCGTAGAGATAGGCCATGAACAGAAAAAATCCCAGCGGCGCCAAGGTGACCGGCAGCAACGCATCCGCGGCGTTGGCGCAAGCGAGACGGCGATCGCCCTGGCGCCAAGCGGCGGCGGCTGGGGCGAGGGCGCGTATTGCGACGATCGGGGTGAACAGAATTCCGGTTATCCTGGTAGCGGAAAGCAGCGCCGAGAGACCGGCGCTGCCGGCGATACGGTTCATCGGCAGGCTGACCAAGGCCGCCATGGCGAGGCAAGCGAACAGACTTTCCGTATAGGCCAGCGAAAAATACATTCCATAAGGAAAGGCGAGCAGAAATGCGGCGAGCGCGAATTGGTTGGCGGCGGGGCGGCGGCGCGGCAAATACAGGACAGCCAGGAAAACAAAGAGCAGCAGGAAAAAATTTGCAGTCATGAAACCCGCCGTGAAGTAGGAGACGTGCAGGAGCAGGACCGTGCCGTGAATGAGCAGCGGGTAAAGCGGAAAGAAGGCCCAGTTCGCCTGGCCATAAGTCCCGCCCTCGACGGCGTTGGGGTTGAGCCCGTAACCATTGCTGGCTACGCCGAGATACCAGTTGCAATCCCACTGGCAATAGTCCTGGGACAGCGAAGGGTGCAGCCCGTCAACCAGCGCATAAGCGACAAGGCGCAGCACGAACAAACCTGTGATGAATAGC